>JBFWIL010000021.1:0-18580 GCA_050256015.1 Mangrovibacterium sp.
AAGTGCGGATAAACCGGCACTTTTCTGTTCCACTATGGCAAACTATTTGTTATGGTGTTTTGAATATAAAACTAAAAGACATCACCATGAAAAAAATTATGCTGGCGATGGCGCTGGTCATTGCAGTGGGCTTCCAGGGGAAAGCCCAGGATTACGATACCGGAATCGGGTTAAGAGCCGGTTCGTTCAGCGGGCTTACCGTAAAACATTTTCTGAGTCAGAGCCACGCCGTTGAGGGCATCCTTTCCAGCCGCTGGGAAGGCATAGACCTGGCCGGATTGTATGAATACCATCAGCCGGCCTTTAACACCCCCGGACTAAACTGGTATTGCGGAGTGGGAGCCCATATCGGATTCTGGGACGGAGATCATTCCCACTGGGACTACGATGATGACAATCGCGCCATACTGGGCATTAACGGAATTATCGGCATAGAATACAATTTTGCCGAGGCTCCGATTAACCTGAGCATCGACTGGATGCCCGTCCTGAATATAACGGACAAAGACGGAGATGATTTCTGGGCCGACGGAATTGCCCTGTCCATCCGCTATATATTCTGATCTGCCTCCCTGCGAAAAAATACCTGATCAGCCCCATGCGGAATTGCACAACTTTTTCCCGGCATTTTGCTTTGTGCAAAACATTTTTCCATTATTTTTGCAGGGCTGATTTATGCCCGGGTGGCGGAATTGGTAGACGCGCTGGACTCAAAATCCAGTGATAGCGATATCGTGCGGGTTCGATTCCCGCCCCGGGTACAAAAAAATTCTTGTAGCTTACAGATTCAATTGAGCCCAATCGGATCTGCTGAAAATATTAATTGACAAAGGACAAACTACAAAAACAGGACGGCTTGTAAAAGAAATAAAATGAGATTCCCCTTTATAGCCGGAATATCAAAAAACAAGATTCTCATTCAAATAAGGACAGGTCAATAGCATGGCCCATCATCCGGTATCCCAGCTCATTGGGGTGGAGATAATCACCGGACTGGGCTTCCGGCAAAATGCTTAACGGATCATCAGGATCCCGTATAGCCTGGTCGAAATCAATAACCGCGTCAAAATGACCGCCGGTGCGGATCCATTTATTGACCGCCTGCCGGGCCGTTTCCCGGTAATCGGTATAGTAGAATGACTTTTTTATCGGTGTTATCGTGGCTCCGTACACCTTAATGCCCTGAACATGCGCTTTACCGATCATTTTATTGTAAGCAGCAATCAGTCCTTTGGCCACCTCGTCTGCTTCCTCTTTATTCCGGGTACCGCCAAGATCATTTACTCCTTCCAGTATGATCAGCCAGCGTACTCCGTACTGCCCGAGGATGTCCCGATCAAACCTGTCAAGCGCTGTTGGTCCGAGTCCGCTCCCAAGGACGCAATTACCACCAATACCCAGATTCAAAACGCCCGTCTGCCGGGTATGAAAATTTTCCCGGAGACGCATGGCCAGTATATCCGGCCACCTGTTCTGCTTATTTGTTCCCGAGCCCCGTCCGTCTGTTATGGAATTACCCAGAATTGCAACAGCAGCGGCAGATTTTGGTGCTTCCACATCGATCCCGTTAATAACGTACCAATGATCTGTCGTAACAGCATCTGTAAAATCAGTATCCGGTGAAGTCTGGTTGCCGGCAAGCAGGTATGAAGTGGTTCGGGATCCGGGATGGCCGGTTACATCCGGTGATGTTTCGCCAAAGGAGATCGTTATGGCTACTTCCATCCTTGGTTTCAGATCAAACAAAACCGGATCTGATGTAACCGTAATGCCCGGGTCCATGGTAACCTCAGCCATATCATTAAATTTCAGTTCTTTAATTGTGGATTCATTAATAGCACTACCTCCTTTGGAAACGGCAATTTGTACCGCTTTCATGGTAACCGGGCCCTTGCTGAATTCATTGGAGAACCGGAATTGCAGGATTTTTCCGCCAATGGAAACGCATACCACCTGGCGTAAGGTATTATTGCTTAGCCCCGGAACAGGGGGCTCATTATGGGGTTCAACAAGCTGGGGAGCGGCCGCCCAGGTACCTACCCATGCTTTTGCCGGAGCAGGTAGCTCTTTTGAGCAACCGGGAGCAGAAAGGCCAGAAAATCCCCAAAGGATAAAAGTACATAATAACAAACCGACTACAGGTACCATCAGGAATGGAAGACGAACAGCCTGCAGACTTTTGAAAAAAGTATTACAAAAGATACCTGGTTTATCATGCATGATCAAGAATATTTTATAATAGCGTGTTAAGGCAAAATTGGATAATTGAAAGAACCCGTCAAAAGATCTCATTTAAAAATAAGATATTTTAACGGGTTTTTCAAGCGATCAAGCCATGCCGTCAAATATCATAGCCTGATTTTACCCGACACAGATATTTAATTGTATCCCGGGTTTTGATAGGCATCCTTTTCCGCATCGGTCATCTCCATGCCGTCAAGCTGGTCTTGCGGTATTGGGCGCAGGTAGAGATAATCCTGGATGTCGCGAGTAACAGTTACCGGCGTGTGATCGCCATAATTTTTCCCGCAGATTTCATAAGAACCGGCAAGGTCTGCCCACTTTTGCGTACGTACCAGATCGTACCAGCGGTAACCTTCACCGTAATATTCACGTGAACGTTCTGCCAAAATATAGTCAATATCAATACTTGCCGGGGTGGCAGCGACCATTTCTTCGCTATGGTCTTCAACTTTGGCGGTATTTCCGTTGTTGTCAAAACGCCAGACGCCGGCCCGGGCACGGATCACATTAATCAAATCTCTTGCACTTTTACCTCCTGTTGCACCCTTCACGGCTGCTTCGGCTGCAATAAAGTAAAACTCCGAAAATTTGGCAATGTTGAAAGGACGGGTGCTTCCGGCATTCGGCTGGCCCAATCCGTCGCCATTGTCGGTCCGGTAAACCCCAAGCTTCCAGAGACCCGGATAGACGATCCGGCTGATACCGCGCGGCGATACCACGAAATCGGCCCGGCCGGGTAATACCCCTGCACCGATATCGCTCTTGTATGTAGCATTGGAATAATCAATGGTTTCTGCCGGTTCTTCATCCAGGAATGACAATACTGCATCGCCATTGTATATCTTCATATTGTTTGCATTATACAAAAATTCATTGGTAACTCCTCCTTTTGCCCAGTTGCCCCGGTAAACGGTGGTAAAGGTGCCGTCGTACCGGGAATCACTGGTTTTGTCGGCAAAGGTGTTCTCAATGACCCCGATCGTGGGGCACATCCGTGTCCACGGACGTCCAAGGTGTTGTTCTGCTTCCCGCTGAACAGAACTTACAGCGGTCCAGGCTGTGCTTACGTCGGTAGAACTGCTTCTGATAACGGTATAGTTCCAGGTCATCATCCAGATGGCAAAGTTAGCCGGAGCCTGCCCATTTTCATACGTCAGGCTGCTTCCGTTATAATATTCGCTTGTCTCCGTATGGTCGGCATACAACAAAATTTCGTCGTTGCGGTCGTTTTGTGCCAGGTTAACGTCATAGTATGTTTCCTGCAAACCGAAAGGCCCCGGGTTGTCAATGGCTTCTGTTGCCACGTTGTATGCCTGCTGGAAATACCACTGGGCGTCATGCCCGTCCGGGTCGCTCCGGTCACTCGCCGGATAAGTCGGAATGTTGTTCGGGTTTTCCAGCCACCATGCGTAAGTAAGATAGGCTTTTGCCAGGTAAAGGCGTGCAGCCGTTTTGGTTACGCCACCGGTTACACGTCCGGTTTCAGGCAGATCATCTATTGCGGTCAGCAGGTCCGGGAATATGGCTTTGGTATAGACCTCCGGCACGGTGTTACGCACCGAAGTCCTGGAGGTTGAGGTATTGAACATCAATTCCCCCGCTCCCAAATCCAGGGGCACCCCGCCGAATGTTTGTACCAGCATAAAATAATCGAACGCGCGAAAGAAGCGGGCTTCGGCAATCAGCGCATCCGAGATGGTTCCCACTTCAGCAGCATTTTCAATAATACCGCTGGCCGTGTTGATATTCGGAAATGCCGCTGACCACAATACATCGGAACGGCTACCGTCGGCAGTAACCGATCCCACACCTGAACAGTCCATGTCCAAAAAGTTTTTATCAGCACTCTGCGCATAGGTTACTTCATCCGTACCGGTGAGACAGGTGTTGTAGTAATAGGCTTGCCCGTATATATAACGAAGGTGGGCGTACATTGACGTTAATCCGCCCATAATCCCTTCTTCGGTTTTAAAATACTCAGGAGTATAAGTACTGCGGGGCGTTTCATCCAGAATATCGGAGCAGGCCACCAGGAACAGGGTCATCAGAGCTGTTCCGGTAAAGCTTTTTATATGAATGCGTTTCATTATTATCTTCTTTAAAATGTCAAATTAATACCAATCAAGTAGTTGCGTGTTGAAGGGGTGTTCGTACCTATCGTCAGCAGACGTTTCTGATATGTAGTGGTTACTGCCGCATTTTCATCGCCGTAGGAGTTGGTTTCCGGATCCATACCCGATTCCCGTTTGTAGGGAGAGAAAATCACAAACGGGTTCTGCACGGTAAAATAAAGCCTTAGTCTGTCAACACCGGTGTTTCTCAACCAATTGTTGTTTTCGAAATTATAACCAAGGGTTATGGTCCGTATCTTCAGGTACGATGCATCGAAATACCCCAGGGTACTGCCATATTTAGGATTGTCGCCGCTTGTTAAGCCTCCGGGTTTGGGGAACCGGGCCCCGGTGTTCTCCGGTGTCCAGTAGTCCACATCTACATTTCCCCGGCGTCCGCTGAGCATATTCAGGTAGCCTGACGATCCGTAAAGAGTACTGATGAGCTTTCCTCCCCGTTTGAAGGCGCCGATCACACTCAGGTCAAAACCTTTATAAGCCACGCGGGTGTTGAAACCGCCCTGGAAATCGGGTTCCAGGCTCATGACCTGCCGGTCGTCGGTGCCAATTTCCCTTACCGGCGAACCATCGTCATTGTAATCGCCGGTATATTTCACTTTGATCATCCCGGCATTCCCGCCCGGTTCATAGTCCTGCAGGTATGCATCTCCCTCCTGCCAGAGTCCGATCTTTTGGTAATCGAAAATAACATCAATGGGATGACCGACAAACCACCAGTTGCTTTCATCTCTTTCCTGTCCCGAAGCAAGTGCTACCACTTCATTGCGGTTGATATACAAGTTAATGCCGGCTTCCCATGTCCAGCCGTTGAGATCGTCCAATATCACGCCATCGAGTGAAAGCTCGAACCCTTTGTTCTCGGTTTCGCCTATATTGGCCATATAACTGTTAACACCCGAAGTGGAAGGCAAACTAACACTCAGCAGAATATCCTTGGTATCCTGTTTATAATACTCGACGGTACCGTTCAGACGGTTATTCAAAAGGGCGAAATCCAGACCAAAGTTCCAGGTTTCAGAATACTCCCAACCCAGATTTTCATTCGGCAGTTCGGAAACATAGTACCCCACGGAATACGCGTCGCCAAAGTTGTATGGCCTGGTGCTTAAAAGTCCGAGCGTAGCATAAGAATCGATAGACTGGTTGGAGGTTTCTCCGTAACCCACCCGGAGTTTCAGCATGTTGACCTGGCTGATGT
The DNA here is from genome assembly GCA_050256015.1 of Mangrovibacterium sp. GTDB lineage: Bacteria > Bacteroidota > Bacteroidia > Bacteroidales > Prolixibacteraceae > JBFWIL01. The sequence goes on from JBFWIL010000021.1 coordinate 5,575, forward strand.
TATTCATAAACGATTCGTTTTTGATATTCCACCCGGCCGATGCGGCCAGATAGGTATGCCACTTGTGCCCGCTGGCCAGCCTTGACGATCCATCGGAACGCAGGGTGCCGGTCAGCATATAACGATCGTCATACGCGTACATTACACGCCCCATACACGACTTCAAACCACTCTGGTAATAGCCCTGGTCGTCGGGGTTAATTGTAATCTCGCCCTCAGCCTGACCCAGATTATAGTATTGGAAGGCGTCGGCGGGAATATCCTTTGCCGAAATGGAAAAACTGTTGTATTTGGTTTCCTCTGCAGAATACATTGCAACGAAATTCACCTTATGTTTTTCTGCAAAAATACGGTCGTAGGTAAGCAGGTTCTCAATGACCCAGCTGGTCGTTTTCGAGTGGTCAATGGTAGCCGTGGAAGGGTTCGTTTCGTTGTAACTGAAAACGCCCTCTCCTGTATATCTGCCACGGTCTGTCGAGCGGTAGTTCAAACCAAGGTTGATGCGATATTTTAAGCCCTCTACTTTGGGAATGTTTACCTCCCCGTAAACGGTATTGTAGGTGCTGTAAGCCTCAGACTTGTCCTTCCACCGGTCGCCCAGGTTTTCCACCGTTTCTTCCGAATACACCCAGTTTTCATCCAGAGGCATCTTGACGGTTCTTTTAAACGTGCCATCCTCATTGTACGGATCGGCAATGGGCGAGCTGCTCAGGGTACTGTAAAGGCCCAGGTTGCTGCCGTTATTTATTGAATAGCTGTTGTTTGAAACAAAGCCGACACGGAAATACCGGCCGATTTCCTGGTCCAGGGAAGCACGCATGGAGTAACGGTTGTAATCCTGACAGGGCAGTACAGCTTCATCGCGGTAGTACCCCAAACCAAAATTGTAACTGGCCTTTTCGGTACCTCCCGAAACGCCGACATCGTGACTGGTTACCATGGCCGTTCGATATAACAGGTCCTGCCAGTCCGTATTGACATCATCGGATTCATCCACCCCGTTTGTGTACTGACCGGCTGCAGCACGGAGTTTCACAAATTCCGGCCCGTCCATCATGGGATAATCGGCAAAAACACTTTTCAAACCGAAATAACCGTTGTAGGTTACCTGTGCTTTTTGTCCGCTTCGCCCTTTGTTGGTTGTGATCAATATGACACCGTTGGCTCCGCGCGAACCGTAAATGGCCGTTGCCGAAGCATCTTTCAGGATATCAATGCTCCTGATGTCGTTGGGATTGATGTCCCTGACAGATCCGGCGAAAGGAATACCGTCGAGCACCACCAGCGGGTCGTTACTGGCAGTCAGCGAGCGGGTACCCCGAATACGGATCTGCATGTTCGCACCCGGTTTGGATGATGTTTGCGCCATTTCCACCCCGGGAACACGTCCCTGCAAGGCCTGCGTAATATTGGACGACGGCACAGCACGCAAATCATCTCCTCCCACTGAAGCCACAGAACCGGTTACCGCTTCTTTCCGCTGAACACCATAGCCAATTGCCACTACCTCTTCAAGATCCACAATATCTTCGGTCATGGCCACATTAATCACAGCTTGCCCTCCAACGGGGATTTCCAGTGTTTTCATACCAATAAAGGAAAAGACAAGAACCGCTCCTTCCGGGACATTCGTAATCATATACTTTCCATCCGCCCCCGAGATGCTTCCCTGGGTGGATCCCTTTACAACAACAGTTACTCCGGGCAACGGAGCCCCGGAAGGATCGGTCACCTGTCCCGAAACGGAAATATCCTGCTGCATAGCCGGTTCCCTTAAAGAAGTATCCGGCCGGTTGTTGGTTAATAAGATATGACGATCCCTGATAGAATAAGAAACACCCGAATTCCCAAACACCTGTTCCAGGATTTCACTGACACTTTTCTCATTGGCCAAAATACTCACTCTCCGGTCTACATCAACCAGATCTCTGTTATAGAGAAAAACAAATTCCGAATTTTTTTCAATTTGATCGATCACCTCTTCAATCCTTGCATCTTCCATATCAAGGTTTAGTTTAGTTTGCTGCGAATACGTAGTCACAGCAAAAATCTGAGACAAGGAGATCAATACGATAATAATTGTTAAACGCATAAACCTGATTATTTTTAGCAGGCTGTCATTTGCAGCAAGCCAGGGTTTTAAATTTTTTTTCATAAATTTGTTACTTGGTGGATTTAATACTCATACTGATTAATTCTACTGATCGACAGGGTGGTAGTCCCAAATACCTCCCTGTTTTTCTTGAACTGTTTTTTTACATAGGCAAATGGATTATGGGGTTTCGTTTTAATTATTTAAGCCACATTTCAATTCTGTTCTTTGTAAACGTATCATTTGCTTGTTTTTCCCGTTCGTGAATTTTATACCGAATGGGGGCCACAATAGAAAGCATCCGGCAAATCTCCTCCAGACCTTCATCATAAAAAGTTGCCCGGAAAACCATTTCCTTTAAAGAATCATCATGCAGAACGATGTCTGCATGATAATGCCGTTCCAGCCTTCTGACAATTTCTTTCATGGGAACATTTCTAAATATCAGAACTCCGTCTTTCCAACTCGTATAAGCTTTGGCATCAATACTGGTCCGGACCGACTTCCTGGTTTTTTTATCATAAATAAATTGCTGATCGGGTACCAATTCGGTACTGATGTTATCGTATTTATCGTAGACAGCCACTTTTCCCCGTTCCAGGATGACCTGCGCCGATTCTTCATTGTTATATGCAACCACGTTAAACATTGTGCCCAACACTTTTACATCAAAACACGGGGTGATAACCCGAAACTCATTCGAAGATTGATGAACCACATCAAACCAGGCCTCTCCGGAAATTTCCACCTTACGGTTTTTAAAATTAACCGGATACCGTATTGAAGAGCCACTGTTTAACCACCCAACTGTTCCGTCAGGCAATTGGAATCTGACCCTGGCTGCCATTGGGGCATGGATTTCGGCAAAAGCTTCCCCCCGGAACTCATGAACGGCCAGGAAATAAGACAATACACCGATGGCAATTAATGACGGAATCAACAAAATAGCTGCAAGTTTGAAAAGCGAATGATAAAGATCCCGGCCGCTTTCGGGTTTCACTGGTTGCCTTAAATTGATCTGATGATGAAGCTTATTGAGCAGCTGACTTAACCGTTCGTGTTTGTCCCCTGTATTGCCCGTATTATTCCATTCCTCTTTCATCTGTTCGCTTAAGGCTTCCGAATGCTTTTCCTCCTTAAAAAAAGACGAAACCGACAAATAATCATTAAACGAGGATTTGTCGCTGATAAAACGTTTTAATATTTCCCTGATTGTGCCCATTTGAATATTTATATATTAATAATGTCTTTTTGATGAGATCTTCCGGTATCCCAAAAACAAAAAAAGTTTTCTTTTTTTGCACCAATCTGAAATTCAGAGACTTGACAGCACACCTGGAATACGGCATTTGTTTCCTGTTGCATGCGAAATAGAATCGAACCCGGCGGTCCGGAGATTACAGCGACAACAACAAAGGGAGAAACAGTAAGCCTGACAACCTTCTTTTGTCCAGCTCCATCCGGATCTGTTTTTGAGCCACCGTAAGTTGTTTTTCGACTGTACCAGGAGAGATGGCAAGTTCTTTGGCTATTTCTTTGAGAGACAAACTGTAATACTTTCGCTTAATAAAAATCTCTTTTCTCCGGTCAGGCAAAGATTCGATAATCGATTCAACCTTTTCAAGCAAAAACCGGTAGTCAATCACCTGATCCAGATTGTTGTCCTGTTTCAATAATTCATAGATCAGGTGATCCTTGAAAACATTGTCTCTCCGCTTTTTATTAAAATGCTTCCTGATAATATTGTGAGCAATGGTAAAAAGATAACCGTTAAATGATTCGTCCGGTTTCAGGCTATCACGTTTCTCCCAGATATAAAGAAATACATCCTGAACAACATCTTCTGCCGCCTCATCCTCTTTCAGATATTTGAAAGAAAAATTATACAGGCGTTGTGAATACTTATTAAACAGTTCATCAAAAGCCTTTAAATCTCCCTGTTTAAGCTTTTGAACAGCCAGATAGTCAATATGTTTTACCCTTGAGCCCAATACTCCGACTGAATTTATTAATTTTTAGCCTCACAAACACACATCTGACTAAACGCAACAGCGGAAGACACCCCATCTGTTTTCTCATAAACCCCGGACTTCCATCAAAAGAAAAAAGAACCTCTCCTGCGTGCGTTTAATTGCAGATATTTAATTTTCAATTTCAGATAATTCTGCCAATAAAACAAGCAAAAAAAGACTTTGGAATATTTGATTTTAAATTCGGGATGCAAATATGCCAACGGGGCGAAAAATTCATATTCCGGTAGGCGATTTCCCAAAATGCTTTCTGAATACCGTACTGAAATAACCCAGGCTGCCAAAACCGCAAAGTTCACTCACCTCCGTAACCGTATATTTACGTGTTTGCAACAATTCCAAAGCACGATTCAGCCTGAGGGTCTTAATAAAACCTGTAGGAGAAAGATCCGTAAGCAACTTGACTTTTTTGTAAAGCAGGGAAGAACTCACATTCATTGCCGAAGCAAACTCCTCTTTGCCGAAACATGAATTCGAGATATTTGCATTTACAACTTCCAGCATTTTCTTAACAAACATATCGTTAAGTTTGTTTTCCAGTACCGGCTCATCCGGGCTGCTTTTTATCAGTTTCAACGCCTTTTCCCTGACCGCCTTCCGGTTCCGGACAACGGATTTGATGCGTTCAATCAAAATACACATATCGAAAGGCTTGGTCAGATAATCATCTGCACCCAATCCCAATCCGCGTAACTGTTCCGCCTTCCCCGAAAGAGCGGTAAGCAAAATAACGGGAATATGGGAAGTTTCATATGTTGACTTCATTAACCGGCATAACTCAAAACCATCCATGTAAGGCATCATAATATCAGACACGACCAAATCGGGCATATGCCCGGTAACAAATTCCCATGCTTTGATCCCGTCAACAGCCGTATGTACTTCAAATTCGTTATGGAGAGTACTGCAAATAAAACTGAGCAAATCGTTGTTATCCTCCACAATCAAAACCTTCATCGCTGACGAGGGATGCGTTTTGCCACCGGATACGCCTTGCAGCAAAACATCTGCCGCACAGACCTGAGATGCGCGATATTCCGAGGATCTCAATGCCTTTGTTTCCGTTTTGAAAGGAACGACCACCTGAAACATGGATCCGGCATTTTTCTGACTGATACAACTAATAGTCCCCTTATGCAGGGCAACATAATTTTTTACCAGTAACAAGCCAATTCCCGAGCCGACCACTTTTGAATTTATGGCATTTTTAGCCCGGTAAAATTCCTTGAAAAGCCGGCGCTGTGCTTTCCTGCTGATACCGATTCCCTGATCTTTTACCTGAAGCACCCATTTTTTATCCCCGCATTTCAAATAGATCCGGACCTGACTGTCCGGATGAGAATACTTAACAGCATTGGAAATCAGGTTGTCAATGATCTTTTCCATTTTCGTTTCATCAACTGCCGTCATATAACGGCAACGGTCTGAAACAAAAACCAGTTTAATATTCCTGCCGCTTGCAAACGACTCGAACATTAACCTGCGGCTTTCTATCAATCTGACCACATCAACCATAGCCAACGAAATTTTTTCCTTCCCCACATCTACCTTCTGAAAATCCATCAGTTGCGTTACCACGGCAGACAATTGTCTAGCCTGTTCTGTGGCCAGACGCAAATAATGCTTTCCTGCCTCCGACAATTCCGGTTCTTTATTCAGCTCCTCAACCGGAGCTTTGATTAAAGTCAATGAGGTCCGGATATCGTGCGCCGTGTTGGTGAAGAATCTGATTTTTTCTTCGGTGTGCTTTTGCTTAAGGTTGTTAATATAAAGAAGCAGATACAGCACCACGATTCCGGCCAGAGCAACCAGCAGAAGCATCCAGAACCAGGCGGTTCTCCAGAAAGGAGGAACTAAACGTATGCTTACCGAACGTTCGCTGATTATTTTCTCCAAAGAACAATCGAGCAATTTTATCCGTAATGTATACACTCCGCTGGGGATATTCGTATAGGTAATGATCCGGTTCCCGGAGGGAGGGGTCCATTCCTGATCAAAACCTTCCATTCTCCAGGAAAACTTCGCGCCCGATGAGGTTCCAAGCGGCAACAATTCCAGATTGATGGTATTTTGAAAATACTTCAGGTTTATGGTTTTAAAACAATCTACCGGAGTATCCAAGCGAAATGAGGGGATTTCCCTGACCGAACGTCCGGCAACAGCGATATCCTGGAAAAAAATCCGTCCTTCCGAAGGGATTTCTCGAAGCATTTCAGGCTCAAAAATTAACGCACCGTGATTGGTGCCCCACGCCAGCTTCCCGTTTTTAAGCTTAAAACAGGCCCCGTAATTGAAGGAAGTACGCGACAGGGGAAAAACGGAAGAATAGTTAAAAACACTGTTGTCCTGCGGATTAAACCGGCAAATACCGTTTTCGGTTCCAAGCCATAAACAGCTATCAGCATAAACAATACTGTTGATGAAATTGGATGGCAAACCGGATACGCCGGTATATTGCTTTTTTTCTCCGCTCTTGTATTTATACCTTACCAATCCATCTCCGCTTGTCCCGATCCAGACCTCATCGCCCAACATCAGGATGTCACGGACCAGGATGCCCGGTAGTAAGCGTTTGCATTCTCCCGTCTGTTTGTCCAGCAAAACCAACCCGTAACTGCACCCCAAAAGAATTTGGTTTTCAGACAATTCAGCAAACGCATTAACCGGTTCCTTCGAATAGGTCCTGAATTTTTTCTCTTCAGACAGGTAACAAATAAATTCGCCGTTTACACCCCCCAACCAAATATCGCCCCGGCTGTCTTTATATATATTCATTATAAAATCACTGCATACAGGAGACCCTGCCCTGTCCTGGGAATAATGAGCAAGTTCTTTTCCGGTTCTGCCGTCAAGAACATATACCCCCGAAGAATAGCTTCCTGCCCAGATCCGGCCCTTGTCGTCTTCACAAAGGGAAAGAAAAACCTGGGCTTGCTCCTGTTTGTTTTGGTAAAAACGCTTCCACCGGTTTGAGCTTGCATCCCAACAGCTAATGCCATTGTTCGTGGCAAACCACATCTTCCCCCACCGGTCTTCAATAACACCATTCACATCATTGTTTGCCAGGGAGTTCACATCATTTATGCGATGAACAATCTGGTCGACAAACGAAGCTGCCTGATCAAAAAAAGACAGCCCTCCGCTGTATGTACAAACCCAGACCCGTTTATGCTCGTCGCAAAACAAATCATAAACCCCGTTTCCTTTCAAAGAGGACGGATCATCCGCACTCTCTTTGTATACATGCAATACCTGTTTTTCTTTCCTGTTCAGCTCCCAGATACCTTGTCCGTCCACACCAACCAAAAGCGTGGAATCGGAGTTTGCTTCCATTGCAAGAACCGGCTGCCTGGGAAATGCTGACCGGAGAAACCGGGATAAGGTATCCGAGGTAAAATTGTAACAAAGCAGTCCGTTCGACATTGTTCCTATCCAAAGGATATTCCGGTTTTTATCAAGAAAGAGCGATGAAACGGTAAAAGATTTTTCCCTCCTGTTTTCAAAAATCTTCCTAAACTCGTGCGAGTGCACATCAAACAGCCAGATTCCGTCTGTTTTAACAACGACGAGATGCTGCTTATCAAACCAGGCAGTTGCATATTTTTCCGCAGACATTTCACCAACCAGCAACAGTTTCCCGGATTGATACTCAAATAATCCGGAATTAGTGGCAATCCATAAAGTTCCGGAATCATCGGCAAGAAGAGAATAAACATATAAGCAACTATTATCTAAAATCTTGCCAAGGTTAAGGAATAAATCGAAGCGGTCATAGACCGGATTGTACGAAAACACCTGTCCATTATTGGTAAAGGCAAGTAACTCCGGATCTTTGTATACAAGCTCAACCGAAATAATATTTGCCGATTCATAAGGAAGATGATAAATACGGTAATCGTCTTCGGTCAGCCTCAGAACGCCGGTTTTGGATGAAGTCCAGATAAAACCGTTCTTGTCCTTACAAACCGAGTTGGTCTCCCGCATGGAGATCCCGAATAAAGAATTGATGCTGTAAAATTCAGCAGCAAAAGCATTCTCCGGGAATGCAATGCAGATGAAAAAGAAGACGGGAAATAACCTTTTTTGTATTTTTAAAACATTCATACCTTTATGTATTCCTTACAATAAGGCCCCTGCGACATTTATGATCTGTTTTAAAAATACGAAAATTATTTCTGTTCAGCCCCATATTCCTTGAGTACGGGTTATCCTTCCTTTAGCCCGCCATCCCGTCAATGGTTTTGATCGTCCCGTCGTCATTGTATTCCAGTTCGGTTATTTTCATGCTCCGCAGCCAGGTTTTCCCTCCCGAAGGAACACTGTCGTGATAAAACAGGTACCACTTTCCCCGGAATTCCACAATCGAATGATGCGTTGTCCAGCCAACCACCGGAGTCAAGATAACCCCCCGGTAAATAAACGGTCCGTACGGACTCTTGCCGGTGGCATAACAGAGTTTATGGGTGTTGCCCGTTGAATAGGAAAAATAATAGTTCCCCCGGTAGTAATGCATCCAGGAAGCTTCAAAAAAACGGCGGTCATGCTCTCCGGCTTTTATAACAACGCCTTTTTCATCAAGCAGAACAACCGGCCTGGGTTCTTCGGCATACTCAAGCATATCTTCACTTAATTTCACCACACGCGCCGGCAGGGCGGGCTCGTCATCCTCCGGCTCACGGCCGCACTCAATGGCTTTGTTATCTCGGTACCGTTGCAGTTGTCCTCCCCATAATCCGCCAAAGTACATGTAATGCGATCCGTCATGATCACAAAAAATGCAGGGGTCAATGGAATAGCTTCCCTTTAAGGGAGCCTCGCGCGGAACAAAAGGTCCTTCCGGTTTATCGCTCACGGCCACACCGATACGGAATATATCGGTTTTATCTTTCAGCGGAAAATAAAGATAATACCTGCCATTTTGATATGCGCAATCGCAATCCCACAACTGACGTCCGGCCCAGGGAATCGTTTTTACATCGAGCACCACACCGTGATCGGTTACTTCACCTTCAACCGTGTCCATGGAAAAAACATGGTAATCATGCATATCAAAATGATCGCCGTTATCGTTTTCCGGAATTCCGGATTCAATGTCATGCGAAGGATAAATGAATAGTTTCCCGTTAAACACATGAACGGCCGGATCAGCGGTATACAAATGATCAACAAGATATCTGGATTTTTTCATAACGATGATGTTTTTATGCTTTTTAGCTGCATTACCATTTCCCGGCCTCTTCAATGATCTTCCGGACAACCGGTTTTGCCTGGTTATGCCGGTCAAACAACAACGGATAATCGGTCCGTCCCTGGACCGGCCAGTTATTCCTCCAGGATACCTTATCGTTAACTCCCCAAAACGTTACCCGGGAAATCACACGCCGGTGTTTCAGAAAGAGTTTAAAAAAGTCGAGGTACCGCTTTTCAAACGCGGTATTAACGGCATCAGGCAGTCCTCCGGCATAAGGATCCATCTGCTGCCGGTATTCAAAATCAGCAGCCACATCAGCACCCGCATCCCGGTCGGGCACAGGCAAAACAGTTAGGTCCATCTCGGTAATCATTACCTTTACACCCAAAGCGGCAAAAGCCTCGATGCTTTGTTCAAAAGCTTTTATGTCCGGGTAATCCAGTCCGCTATGACACTGCATTCCTATGCCGTCAATTCTTATTCCATGTTCCTTTAAATTCTTTACCAGTACAACCACGCCATCCCGTTTCCCAGGAACAGCCATAGCGTAATCATTATAATACAGTTCGGCATCCGGATCTGCTTCACAGGCAAACTGAAAGGCCAGCTTAATAAAGTCTTCCCCGAGAATTTGATAAAACTTGCTTTTGCGGAAGGTACCGTCATCCAGGATAGCTTCATTCACCACATCCCATCCTTTCACCCGTCCTTTATAACGTCCCACCACCGTATAAATATACTTTTTCATCCGTTCAGCCAGTTCTTCGCCCGGGATCTCATTTCCCAGGCTGTCCTCGAAAAACCAGGATGGTGCCTGGGAATGCCAGATCAGGGTATGGCCGGTAACAAACATGTTATTTTCTTCGCCGAAGGAAACAAACCGGTCGGCCAGCGAAAAATCAAATACGTCTTTCTGTGGCTGTAACCGTTCACTTTTCATACAATTTTCGGCAACGACGGCGTTAAACTGCCTGCTTACCACCTCCACCGAAGCCGAATCCTTTCCGGTGATCTGATCTGCATTGAGTGCTGTCCCTATATAAAACTTTCCCTCAAAAGCATCTTTTAACGCAGGAGCCTGTTTGGGCTGAGCGGCAGGATTGCAGGCTGCCAGCAGAATCAAAACTCCTGAAAAAAAACAAACGGTTCGTTTCATACATAATGCAGTTTACAAATTATCATTTCTGCGCGCCAGAAGTTCTTCCTGGATCTGAATCTCTTTTTTCCTGTTTATTTCATAAAAAAACAAACAGGCAACGCTTACCAAAAAGGTCAGGGTCGGATAAACGCTGAGAGAGAGTTTAATTCCGTTGACCGCTTCGGGAGACTGAACGGCCAGTTGTTCGTTGTACCCATACATAGCCAGGATCCCGGCAACCAATGCTCCGCCAATGCTAAGACCGGCCTTCAAACCGAAAATCATGGCCGAAAAAATAATGGCGGTGGCCCGCCGGTTATTTTTCCACTCGGAATAATCGGCCACATCGGCTATCATGGCCCATAGCAACGGCGTTGAAATGCCATAGAAAAATCCATGTGCCAGTTGGGTCAGAAAGATCGGGGCAACGGCCTGCGGGGCATAAAAATAAAAAAGCAGCAGGCACAAGGCCGACAGGAAGAGGCTGGTTCCAAACACATCGCGCTTACCGAACCGGTCGGCCAGCGTTTTGGATACCGTTATGCCAATAATCATCAAGAGAATACCGCCGGCATTGAACAGGCTGAACCCGGATGTCGGGGCATCTTCCGGCCAGACAAAGCCATGCAGTCCAAAACCGGTAAGCATGCCGTTCAGTCCGCCGATGAAGCGGTTAAACCCGATGTTTTCCAGAAAATCAGCCAGGTGCGGTTCACTCACGTAATTTTCAAAATAATACACGTACATACCCCCTTTCAGGGAAAGGGTAATAAAAACAAAAACCGTGAGAACAAGCATGACTATCCAGGGCTTATTCCGGAAAAGATCGGTCAAATCTTCTCTCACGCTCGACTTTTGTTCCGGCTTCGGGATTATCCGTTCTTTTGTCGTCAAAAACGTGATGATAAAAAAGACCACGCCGGTTACAGCGAAAAGAGCCATTGTATTCTCAAACCCCCTGGTTTTATCGCCATCTCCCAGAATAAGGACCAGCGGGAGCAACAAAGCCTGCACAACAAATTGCGCGATCATCACTGCCACAAAACGGTAAGAAGAAATGCTGTTGCGTTCGGCCATATTGCCGGTGAGCACCCCGCTCAGAGATGCATAGGGCAGGTTGTTCGCAGAGTAGACAACGACCAGTAAAATGTAAGTTATCATGGCATAGGCAATTTTCCCGCCCGGACTGAAATCCGGCGTGCTGAAGGCCAGCATGGCCATAATGCCAAACGGAACCGCCGTCCATAAAATCCAGGGACGGAATTTCCCCCAGCGGGTCATGGTGCGGTCGGCAATAATTCCCATCACCGGATTAAAAAACGCACCGATCATCCCGCCGGTAAAAATAATGGCGGATGCGGTAGCCGGAGGAATTTTATATACATCGGTGTAAAAAAAAGCCAAAAATGTCATCAGCGTCTGAAAAATGAGGTTCGCAGCCAGATCGCCCAGACTGTAACCAATTTTTTCAAGAACGGATACTTTTTGTGAAGTCGGTTGCATAGGATATGAGAATTATATATAAAAACACGATTACAATCTGTTTCCACTAAGAAAACATGAAACAAGCATGTTGCTTCACAACGCCCAAGGGTATGAATATTGTATGAAAGTAAAAGATGTCTGCTGAAATCGTTTCTGATTTCAGCTATTGATTTTCTAAATTTGGATAAAATGCTTATCCCACCTTATACCCGATTCCCCTCCCGGACACAAAAATACCCGCTCAAGGTTTAACCGGGAAAAACCGTTTTTCTTACCAACCCCACAAGTTTTCTGCGGCAGTTTATTTCCAGGCTGTATTTCGAAAAGATTACTGTGCTCATGCCGGAATACGGGGGTATCCGGAAGAACGGGAGACCATATCCCGGCTTCCGTAGGCCTCCGGACGATTGTCCGGTCTCCTGAATTTTGAAATCTGTAAAAATAATCCATTTGCGATTTTAGGGGCAAAACAATATTTTTGAGGGCTATTTAAATTGGTAAATATCTCGTGGAAATACTCAGGCACCCACAGAATGAAAATGGAGGATACAACCAGGATCCCGTAAACAAGGATGATTTTTCTTTTGAAGATTTTTTCCGTTTTTATTATCCCCGCCTCATTAACTATGCCCGGTATTTCCTAAAAAGCGAACAAAGCGCGGAAGATCTGGTTCAGGATGCATTTCTTCAACTCTGGAGAAACAAGGAAATACTGAAGAGAGAACGAAATATCCCTTCCTATATGTTTGCTTTACTCAGAAACAAATGCCTCGATTCCCTGAAAAGAAAAGTTGTCGAAGATAAATATTTTCACCGGCAGGCTTCCATGAAAGAAGAAGAACTGTATTTTATCAGTTTTGACGGGACCGGCGAATATACATCAATGGAAGAACTGCTGCAAAAGGAACTTCAAAGCCTTATCCTGGAAATGCCCGAAAGATGCGGAACTGCATTCCGGTTGAAGTGGATTGAAGGGAAAAAGATCAGGGAAATCGCAAAGATCATGAACATATCCCCAACCATGGTCGAAAAACATTTGGCCAAAGGACTGGCCGTAGCCAGAAAAAAAT
>JBFWIL010000022.1:0-18508 GCA_050256015.1 Mangrovibacterium sp.
GGGTATAGCTTTCATCCTGGTTCAAATCAAGGGCATCCTGAGGAATCGGTCTTAACAATTTTAGTTTTCCGTCATTTCCCATATAAGGATTGGTACCATTGTCAAACCATGTCTTAATATCCCTGTTATAAAGTTTTGTACGTGCTACCAGCGTGCCTGTCCGTGCCAGGTCTTCCCAACGGTGGTATTCACCAAGTAATTCGCGGGCACGCTCATCCAGAATGGCATCCATATCAACTTCTCCGGAAGAAAGCTGCATTTCTGCCTCGTATCCTGTTTTCGCCGCCCGTGTTCGTATTACATTTATTTTTTTTGCTGCATTTGTTACATCCCCGGCTTTTAGGTATGCTTCTGCCGCTATCAGATAGGTTTCTCCCAAACGTGCCAAAAAAATATCCCTTGAACTACTGCCGCTTCCTGAAAAATTAGCAGTGGGGTCATCAAATTTTTTGACGATCGGTGTTTCAAAATCTGCTGATGATGCTGTTGAAGCTTCCCATTTATCTGTGTATGGAATGATTGTTGCATCAGCCCTTAAGGCAGATGATGCTCTCCATGTTGCAGTATCCTCCAGTTGCCATTGCTGGGGATAATAATACCAGACTTCCAGCGATTCCCTATTATCTGACTGATCATAATAATCATAATACCGGGTATAAACGGTGGTCATAAAAGAAGCTTCCCAACGGGAGTCATATTCATTGAACAGGTCAAATACATACATGGTCGGACAGAGCATATAGGCACGATATGGATAACCATATGCAGTACCTTCGCCTCCTAGATAAGGGCCGAAGTAATAGTTTTGCATATTCCCGTCAGTCGTAGGATCAAGCATGGATGACTGATCATACTGAACAGAAAAAATAACCTCATCATTTTCTTCGTTACCCGGCGTGAAAAGTTCTTCAAAGGTAAGATCCAGACCTTGTCCGTCAATGGCCTTTTCTGCATAGGACGCTGCTGTCGTAAAATCGTCTGATGCTGCAAAATCCTGATATCCACGGGTCAGGTGAACTTTTGCCAGGTAATGATAAACAGCTCGTTGTGTTACCCTTCCGAATTCTTCTGTTGTTTCCGGAAGATCATTAAGAATCGCTGTAAGTTCGGATATGATGAAATCGTACACGTCCTCTGCCGGTTGACGGGAAAATTCGACAATTGCTTCACCGATCATATCTTCAACAATAGCTACCCCCCCAAAGTGCTGTACCAGCTCAAAATAGTCAACAGCCCGGATAAAACGTACTTCTGCCAGCCGTTGGGCAAGGGAAGAGGTTTCTTCGGTCTTGTCATTGTAGTAAACAGCGGTATTACAATATTGAATGGACTCATAAAGGTTTGAAAAGAAAGTTTTCACATAACTGTCTGACGATGTCAGATTCCGGTATTCACTGATACCTTCCGGCTGGGTATTACGACCTTCGACATATAAATCGGTACCGGCGCATAAAAGCCATGGCTGATCCCCGTATATAGTCCGTAAGGAAGAGTAGCAACTGTTGATCAGAGTTTCATATCCGCTTTCTGTTTCATAATATTCCGAAGCAACCTGGGACGACAGGTTGTCCTCTTCCAGGAAGTCATCGCAGGCAAGGAACAGAAATAAGAAAAGTCCCGGAAATATCATAAATAATTTTTTCATTATCGTCGTTGTTTTTAATGGTTAAAATTTCAAATTAATACCAAACTGGTAAGTAACTGAACTGTTACCGCCATTGCCATAATCTGCGTTTGCCCATTCCGGGTCAAACCCTTTATAGTTGGTAAAAACAAAGGGGTTAAGAATATTGACATATACCCGGAGAGATCTCAAATCTATTTTGTTTATTAACTGGGTTTTGAAAGTGTATCCCAGTGAGATATTTTTTACTTTAACAAAAGAGGCGCCTTTATAGTAACCAACTCCGTTTTCCCCGGACCAGTATGAACCTTTATTTTTGGGCATTGGATATTTATCTGAGTCTCTGAAGCCTGTTACAGGATTATCAGCCATATAATAGTCAACATCAAGCTTTGCACGGCCACGGTCGTCAAGGTTTGCAAAATTAGAATGAAAACCACTGTAAATCTGAACATGCTGCATGGTATATAAAGAAGCATTAAAATCAAAACCCTTATACCTGAGTGTTGTGGAGAAACTACCGGTCCACCGGGGATCAGGTGTCCCGATAATACGGCGGTCGTATTCAGCACTAATCACTCCGTCGGGAACACCGTCCGGCCCGCTGATATCTTTTACGCGCGCCTGCCCTTCTGAGGCTCCGTATTTTGCAGCTTCTTCTGCTTCAGCTGCTTTCCAGATACCGTCAAAGACATAAGTATAGTTTACATTAACAGGTTTCCCTATAAATAGTTTATTTCCGACATCATCATTCTTTGTTCCGTAGAGTTCGAGTATTTCATTTTTATTGTGCGCAAAAGTAAGGCTCGTTTCCCAAGTCAATTTCTTTGAGTTTAAAATAATTGCATGGAGCATTAATTCAATGCCCTTATTGCGGACTGATCCCACATTGGCAACTACTTCTCCCCAACCTGTTTCTATAGGCAATTCACGGTCCATCAACAATTTTTTTGATTTCTTGTTGTAAATATCAATACTGCCGCTTAACCGGTTGCTGAAAAATCCGAAATCGAGTCCTCCGTTCCACTCTCTTGTTTTTTCCCAGGTGAGCAAGGTGTTCGCTATACCCGACGGGGCGAAACCATTGGCGCTTGTTCCGCCGAAGTCATAATACATCTGATTACTGGCAAAGGTTTGAGTCTGGTAGGCATCAATGTTATTATTACCGGTATAACCATAACTGATCCTTAATTTCAGGTTGGACAGCGATGGAATATTGCCCAGGAAAGGTTCTTCAGACACACGCCAGGCGACAGCGGCCGAAGGAAAAGCTTTCCATTTATGTCCTTCCGCCAGTTTGGAAGATCCGTCATAACGCAGGGAACCCGTAAGCAGGTATTTATCCCGGTAAGAGTAATTCAGTCTTCCGATAAATGAGGCTAAGGTCACTTTACTGTAACTGCTCGATACTTCCTGTATATCTTCAGCAGAGCCCAGGTTGTGCCATAGTGATTCAAAAGGTAAATTTTCAACTTCAATATAAGATTTTTCGGTGGAAGTATAATAGATACTTTGCAATCCCATGAAATTAAAACTGTGTTCGCCGATTGTTTTATCAAAAGAGAACTGGTTATCCCAGGTATAACTTTTTGTCTCTTTCTGGCTGAGGGCTGCAGCCGGGTCATCCAGCATTCTTTTCGCGCTGTATGACCCCCAGTACTCTCCTTCTTTGGGATTGCTGTATCTGGCAGATAACGTTGTTTTTAAAGTCAATTCCTTTATGGGGGAAAATTGCAGATAGATATTACCAATCGCATTTATCTCACGTGTATTGTCACGGCATTCCGCCTGGTCGTACAACGGGTTGACCGAACTGGTAAAGCTCATGCCTTCATATTTTGCCGGCTGAAAAACAAGTTCTCCTTCCTGGGAATAGCCTTTGGCACCGTAAGGGCTGGTCAGGGGAGACATGCGGAAAGCTTCACGAATAGCATAAGGACTGCCTAATTCCTTATCAGTATATGAAAAGTTGACCGTTGTTCCTGCTGTCCATTTTTCGGATATTTTATGATTGATACTTGCCTTGAAATTGTATCGTTCAAATTCCTCCCTGATGATATTCCCTTCTTCCTGTTGATAACCAACACCAAAGATATAGGATATATTGTTTGCACTCTGACCGGAAATAGATAACCAGTGATTTTGCTGGGCTCCGGTTCGTATGAAGTAATCTGTCCAGTCAGTATAGTCTTTATTTGCCAGGCGTTCCCGTAAAAGAGCGCTTTTACTGTAGTTGGTCTTGGAATCCACCCAGTCCTGGGTAATGTCGTCAGGGTTTCCTCCGCTTGCCAGTTCCGCCCCGATATAGGCATTCTGACGGAACTCCCACCATTGATCCCCGTCCATAAAATCGGGCATACGGGTAGCGTCGCGGATACCGTAATAACCATCATAAGCTATCGTCGGCTTCCGCTCGGTTATGTTTTGAGCCTGTCTTGTTGTTACAAGGATAACACCGTTTGATCCTCTTGACCCGTAAATTGCTGTAGAAGAGGCATCTTTTAATATATCAATGCGTTCTATATCCTGAGGATTTAAGAATTGGATATTATCGGATACAATACCGTCTACGACATAAAGCGGGTCGCCGCCTTCAATAGAATTATCACCTCTGATTTTAATGTCAAAGTCAGTCCCTGCACGTCCTGATGATGCCGAGATATTTACCCCGGCTATCTGTCCCTGAAGAGCTTCCATGGGAGTGGCAGTTCCTTTAAGAGTCAGCATCTCGTTGTCCATACTTCCAACCGACCCGGTTAAGTCTCTCTTTTTGACCGTGCCGTAACCGACAGCAATGACCTCTTCCAGTCCGATGGTTTCCTGCTCCAGCGTGACATTTAAAACCGATTGTCCGGACAGGACAATTTCTTTCGTTTTCATCCCCACAAAGGAAAAAACCAAAGTAGCATTATTAGACACGTTGGTCAGGAAATAACGTCCGTCGCTGTCAGTAATTGTACCGGTGGTTGTCCCCTTTATCACGACCGTTACTCCCGGCAGCGGAGAACCGTCCCCATCTTTAACAACTCCCCGTATCGTTTCCTGCTGCTGATAAAAACGGTCTCCGGCAGGAAAAAGAACAATCTTCCTATCCACGATCTGGTAATCGACATTGGTTCCGGAAAAAAGACTTTGCAAAATTTCATCAATGTTTTTGTCGGTAACATGAATATTCACCTTCCGGTTCATATCGATCAGCTTTTCATTAAACAGGAAGTAGTAATCGGTTTGATTCTCAATTTCATTCAAAACCTTCACGAGTTCAGATTGATGAAAGTCAAGCAAAAATTTAGTCTTTTGGGACCAGGCATCGACTGCATACAGTTGCCCCATACTCAGGGTCATTAGAAAAAGAAAAATCTTCATCATTTTGAAGCACTTTTTTAAGGCATAAAAATTCCATGCCTCTGAATTTAACTTTTTTTTCATACATTTAGGGTGTTTAATTATTGATACGCATTGATAATTAATCCGCTAAACAGGTGTGCGGTGGAGCGCCCACCTGTTTTTTTACACGGCTGTCATGGACTGAAACCGCACTGTTTTCTTTTCATAAATAGCTATTTTTTAGTTAGTATAATGTGTTTTCGTGTAAAACTCCCGTCCTCCCTTAAATGCCGGTCTTCAATCCGGTAATCAATAGGAGAGGTCATCTTCAGAAGCCGGAGAACTTCCTCCAGCGAATCGTCTTCAAAAACCCCGCGGAATGTATAGGCTTCCAGTCCCTTATCCCGGATTTCAACATCCACATTATACCAGCGGGAAATCCTGCGGGCGAGCTCTTCCATAGAATCGTTGCGAAAAACCAGTTTTCCTTCTTTCCAGGCGATGTACTTCCAGGTATCCACGGCTTCGTATTCAAACCTTCCATCCTTTCCCAACAAACGCTGCCCGGCTTTAATAACAAGAGGGGAATCCAGTCCGGGCGACTGGAACAACACGCTCCCCTCCTCCAGAATCAGTTCGGTGTATTCCTCCGCCAGAAGGGAAAACCGGGTTCCGGTTACGGTAACGCGGTTCTCGTTGGCCTGAACGATAAAAGGCCTTTTCTTGTCCCGGGCCACCTCAAACCAAGCTTCTCCGTAAAGGGAGACCTTCCTCTTTTTTGCACCTGCAGTGGAATAACGGAGTGTTGATCCACCATTCAGAATACCTGTCGTTCCGTCGGGAAGTTCAAAGTTAAGACGTGCACCCGCAGGTGCTTTAAGCTGCAACAGGGCAACCGGAGTCTCCCGCATTTCCATACTAAGGTAAAGGCTCACCGCCAGCATAGGAAAAAACAAAATTGCAGCAACCTGTGAAAACCGGTGCATTAGTTTCATCGATCGTTTTTCCCTGACAGGCGACTGGCTTAGATGAATCAGGTGATGGATGCGGTGAAGCAAAGGATTCAGATCCCTGCCGTCTCCTGCTGCAGTATTTTCCAGATAGCTGTTCAGATCTTTTCGCAAAAGCTGTCCGGCCTCCGGATTTGAAGGATTGGCCAGCATTTCGGACAACAATTGTTCTTCCTTTGCAGAGACTTCTCCCTGCTGGTACTGCGCAAACAGGATGTTTAACGGTTTTTGCATTTCTGGCAATTTCATCCGGCACTGCTTTTTGCAGCGTCCTACTATCTATATATTCACGGGGATAGTAAATCTCACGGTTGCCTGAAGGAAAAACAGGCAAACCGGACTAAAAAAAGAGGGTACAAAAAAGCAGTCCGGCCAGATCTTCCTTGGTCAAAGTCCGGCGAATCAAACGCAGGGCCTCCGATACCTGATTATCTACCGTAGCAGGGGAAATGTGCAGTTCATCGGCAATCTCCCGGGAAGTCTTTCCTTCTTTCCGTCTTTTCAAAAAGATCTGTCGTTTCCTTTCGGGAAAACTTTCCACAATTTCATCAATACGTCTTAGAACGGAAGCATAGTCTATCGACTCGACCGTATGGTCATCCGCTTCCTGCATATTTACTTCCCGGAGATAGCGAAGCGAAAGGGCCCTGCGATTAAACAGCCTGCGAATCTGGTTCAGTGCAATGGTAAACAGGTATGATCTGAAGGAATAACCGGTCTTCAGAGCATGCCGGTTTTCCCAGATACGTAAAAAAACCTCCTGCACAAGTTCTTCAGCTTCTCCTTCCGAATGCAGGTAATTCAACCCGAATCCATACAGCTTCTTGCTGTAACGGTTGAAAAGCTCGTCAAAAGCATAGGCATCGTTTGCCTTTAAACGGCTAACCAGCATCGCTTCATTATTCTGTTGCAACATAATGTCGGAGCTAAAATATTATTTTTGTATCAAACCGCAAGCGATGACACCATGCACTTCCAGCGAGTACGGCAGAAAAAAAACCGGACCGGCACAGCGTGCTCAATCCGGATCTCTTTTTAATAATTAAGGCTTTCCGCAGGATTCACCCGCTAGAGACCGATCTCGCTTCCTGCATTGGTAACAGCTTCCATAATTTTGGTTTCCAGTTCCTGAGCCAATTCCGGATTGTCTCGCAAAATCGAGCGAACCGCTTCACGGCCCTGCCCCAGTTTGCTATCTCCATAGCTGAACCAGGAACCGCTTTTTTTAATGATGTTGTAATTTACGCCCAAATCTATTATTTCCCCGGTCTTGGAAATCCCTTCTCCATACATAATATCAAATTCAGCTTTGCGGAATGGCGGGGCAACCTTGTTCTTCACAACCTTAACACGGGTATTGTTTCCCAACACCTGATCTCCTTCCTTAATCTGACCAATCCGGCGGATATCCAGACGCACCGAAGCATAAAACTTAAGCGCATTGCCGCCCGTAGTGGTTTCTGGATTCCCGAACATGACACCGATTTTTTCACGCAGCTGGTTGATAAAAATACAACAGGTGCGGGTTTTGCTGATGGTAGCAGTCAGCTTTCGCAATGCCTGCGACATCAGCCGTGCCTGCAATCCCATTTTGGAGTCCCCCATTTCCCCTTCAATTTCCGCCTTTGGGGTCAGGGCAGCCACAGAATCTATCACCACAATGTCAACGGCTCCGGAACGGATCAGATTATCGGCAATCTCCAGTGCCTGTTCCCCGTTGTCGGGCTGGGAAATCAGTAATTCATCAATGTCTACGCCAAGTTTCCTGGCATAAAACGGATCAAAAGCATGCTCCGCATCGATTATAGCTGCAATACCTCCCGCCTTTTGGGCTTCGGCTATGGCATGAATGGCCAGAGTGGTTTTCCCGGAAGATTCCGGTCCGTATATTTCTACAATCCGCCCTTTGGGATACCCGCCCACACCCAGGGCAATATCAAGTCCTATAGATCCGGAAGGGATAGCCGGAACATCTTCCAAGGCCCGGTCTCCCATTTTCATTATGGCTCCTTTGCCATAGCTCTTTTCTATTTTATCCATCGTTAGCTGAAGCGCTTTCAGCTTTTCCTTGTTAACGCCAGTTTGTTCTTTGTTTGCCATTTTCTCTTGGTATTATGTTAATCGTTTAGATGTCTTACCTCTGATTATACTCCTGCCACGATCAGAATATGAAGATCCGGTTCAGCCAGCTCTCGTAGTTGTTATTCATATTACACGACTAAGCCGTACATCCCGGGGTGTTGTTTTTTGGGATAAAAGTAAAGAATCGGCTTTCCCCCTTTGAAACCAGCCAGTGAAATCAGTTCGTCAAACTGGTTGTATCCCTTAAAATCAGGCGCTTTATCTCCTTTGTTCAACCGTGCCATGTTGTTTTGTTTACTTCCAGACAAATATACTAATCCTGCGGGAATATTGAACAGGCTGTTTCTGAATTTGGAATTGCCCGTCACCGCAAACAGGCTCCAGAAACACAATAAATTAAAGCTTTCGAGAAAAACCCCTAAACACCAATAACTTTAGCTGTTCGCAAATTTTTGTAAATTTAAAGCCGGATTCAATATAAGTAGTATGGCTAAACGAATAAAACACCCGGGCAGATTGTTGATTTGGCTGCTGATCTGCCTGAGCGGAGTTTTTGAAGTCCGGCCGGTCAGGGCTCAGGCAGATCCCGAAACAGAGGCCAGACAATACTTCAATGCAGGATACTTTGAAAAATCCCTTCCGGTATTCCGGGAGTTGGTCAGGCTGTACCCCGAAGACCCCCAACTCAATTATTTTCTGGGTGCAAGTCTTGCTGAAACCGGACAGTATACGGAAGAAACCCGTACAGCCCTGGAAATTGCGGGAAGCCGGGAGCCCAATGCCCTGTTTTACCTGGGGAAATACTACCACATCCGTTCCGACTGGAACCAGGCCCTGTTCTACTACAATCAGTTCAGACAAAAAGCCCGGAAAAAATCCATCCGGGCATCATCCGTGGATGAGCTGATGGATCTGTGCCAGACCCGGAATAATCCGTTTGTCAAAAAGGAAACGCTGAAAACGGAGGGAACATCTGCATTATCCGAAAAAGAACAGCAGAAAACAGAGGAAATGGCTGCTCCTCTTATGACCGCAATACCGGCAGGATTAAAAGACAGCCTGATTCATTTTCAAATAAATGCCGGGGTGCGTTATCTGAAGATCGACCAGTTTATATTCGACAGCTCCCGGAAAGCGTTCATTAAAGGCTGGCTGATTGAACAGGAACTGGACCGCAAACTGAAAAAGCTAAATGCGTTGCGCAGCCAATACGCAGAGCTGAGCGGAGAGACACGCGATAGTCTGGCGCAGCGCATGCTGCAGCTGGAGCAGGAGACCTACAGGATGAACCGGGAAGCACGTGAAGCATATCAACAGGCCAACTTCCGCGAAGCGGAATACTGGAGCAAAGCCGATACCCAGGAGATACAGAAACTTCGCATGGAAGTGACCCGAATCAAAGACAGCATCCGCTCTGAGGCAGAAGAACCGGAGGAGAGAAAAACAACCGAACAGTTGGTTCTGATCCCTTCCGATTCTCTGAAAACCGACAGTACCGGCGGCATTACAGCAACCGATCACCGGGTGATCTATAAGATACAGATCGGGGCCTACCGGGACGATCCGCCCCGATGGGTACAGAACCAGTTCCGGAAACTTTCCGTATTGAGACGGATTGACCGGCATGTTGATGAGAAAGGGGTAACCGTATACACCGTGGGACAACTGAATTCATACGCAGATGCGGCTCAGCTGCAAAAGCAAATCAGGCTTGAAGGCATCCGAAACGCCAGCGTGGCAGCCTATCTCGACGGTAAACGAGTCAGCCTGAATAAAGCCAGGGATCTGGCTCCTTAAATCCCGGCAAAAATCGAAAAAGATGCACCAAAGAAAAGAAGTTTTATTTACCTTAGTGCAATGAAAACAGCACACAACGCCTGCATGCAAAAGGCAATAACCGATTAAGCCGGCAACCATGACAGTTTTGATCATCCTTTTTCTCATTTTCCTGGGCATACTGCTGCTTCTGCTTGAGTTTGCCGTTGTTCCGGGAATCACCATTGCCGGCATTGGCGGAGCCCTCTTGCTGGGAGCCAGTATTTACCTGGCTTTTATTACTTATGGCACTGCCGCCGGCCTGGTCAACATTGCCTTTATACTGATTGCCGTTCCCCTGCTTTTTCTTCGCTTCTTCAAAGGCGCGACCGGTAAAAAAATGATCCTGGAATCAGAAATTTCCGGAAAAGCCAAAGAACTTGCTGCCGGCGCCATAAAGCCGGGAGATAAAGGAATCACCGCAGGGCGGCTGGCTCCCATAGGAAAGGTACGCATCAAAAATCAGCTGGTCGAAGGAAAATCCCAGGGGGAGTTTATTGATCAGCAGGTCGGGGTGCGGGTGGTGGAAGTCTTACGCACACAAATCATTGTTGAACCCATAAAACAAGAATAACATGGTATATTTTGGAACTTTTGGACTGATTGCAGGAATTTTTATCCTGCTGATCATCATTTTATATTTTATACCGATCGGGCTGTGGTTCTCCGCCCTGGTTTCGGGAGTGAAAATCTCGCTGATGCAGCTCTTCCTGATGCGTTTCCGGAAAGTTCCGCCATCGGTGATTGTCCGGGCACTGATAGAAGGAACCAAAGCCGGGATCAGGCTTGACCGCGACAAGCTGGAAGCCCATTACCTGGCCGGTGGACGGGTGGATATGGTGGTTCATGCCCTGGTCTCGGCAGAAAAGGCCAACATTGAACTGAGCTTTAACATGGCCACGGCCATCGACCTGGCCGGACGCGATGTGTTTGAAGCCGTGCAAATGTCGGTCAACCCCAAGGTAATAGACACCCCTCCCGTGGCAGCAGTGGCAAAAGACGGAATCCAGCTTATCGCCAAGGCCCGGGTTACGGTGCGGGCCAACATCAAGCAACTGGTGGGTGGCGCCGGGGAAGAAACCATCCTGGCCCGTGTCGGTGAAGGAATCGTCTCTTCCATTGGCTCCAGTCACAGCCACAAGTCGGTGCTGGAAAATCCCGATTCCATTTCCAAGCTGGTTTTAAACAAGGGACTGGATGCAGGAACGGCTTTTGAGATCCTTTCCATAGATATTGCCGATATCGATATAGGCAAGAATATCGGAGCAGGACTCCAGATTGACCAGGCCGATGCAGATAAGAACATTGCCCAGGCCAAGGCCGAGGAAAGACGAGCCATGGCTGTGGCACTGGAACAGGAAATGCGGGCCAAGGCGCAGGAAGCCAGAGCTAAGGTAATAGAAGCCGAAGCCCAGATCCCGCTGGCTATCTCCGAAGCCTTCCGGGCAGGTAACCTGGGAATCATGGATTACATGAAATACAAAAACATAATGGCCGATACGCAGATGCGCGAGTCGATTGCCGGAGAAGACCAGGAAAAGAAAGAGTAAAAAAAAATGCTATAGAACATGTTTTTTAACATTCACTTAACACCACATAATGCTTTTCGGTCTATCTTTGTCTCAGCTTTTATTTCATAAGTTTAGGTTTGATTAGGTTTATTGGTTTAGTTAGGTTAGAAAAGGGTAGATATTCATCTACCTTTTTTTTTGCTCCTTAGCCAGCAGTCCACACAGCTCATCGTTAAAAAAGCAGGGCCAACACGCATACATTGGCCTCAAATTTGCATAGTTAGACGAAACAATAATAGTAGCATAGTAAAAATTGGCCTTCCTCAGAAAAAGGGAAAGACGCTTAAATTGTTATTTTTGCCATAGATGCCGGAAGCGCCGGCCAAGAACCCGGCCGGATATTTCCTGTTTATCCCGAACAAACGGCGGGAATTCCTGACCGGCTTTAAAACATTAAACTGCATGAGATCAACGTTTCTTCTTATAATGAGCTTCATCGTTAACATGGCTTCAGCCCAGTTAAACATTAACAATTACATCCAGGCCGGACAAACCCGTCTTCAGGTCGGGAATTATGTCGGAGCCATTGAACATTTCAACATCGTCATCAAATTCAAGCCCCAACTGCCTGAACCGTATTTTCTGCGGGGACTGGCCAAACATCAGCTGGAGGATTTCCGGGGAGCCATCGCCGATTATGATGTTGCCATCAACATCAAGCCCTATTTCCCTGACGCATACTCCAGCAGGGGACTGGCCAGGCTGGAGTTGCAGGATTTTGAAGGGGCCATCGCCGATTACAACAAAGCCCTGGAACTTGCACCCCGGGATGCCGGGATTTACAACAACAGGGGAATAGCCCGGATTTCCATGAAAAATGTTGAAGGAGCCATCGCCGATTACAACAAAGCCTTGAAGTTCAACCCGAATTTCATCAATGCTTACATCAACCGGAGCAACGCCTATATTGTCAAAGGAGAAATCCGGGAGGCCATACGCGACCTTAACCGGGTGGTCATGATCAGGCCGCATTACGGGCAGGTATATCTGCTTCGTGGACTGGCTCGTTTCCAGCTGGACGATTATGCCGCTGCGCTGCGCGATTTTGACCAAACACTGCGTTTTGACCCCCAGAATGCCTATGCTTATAACAACCGGGGGATTGTCAAACAGGAACTGGGCGATTATGTCGGAGCCATTATGGACTACGACCTGGCCCTTCAACTGAACCCCACCCTGCCCAATGCCTATTTCAACCGGGGAATAGCACGGGAAATACTGAACCGGCCGGGATCAGAAAATGACTTTCATGTTGCTGCACGGCTGGATCCCAAGCTGGATATCCGGCGGTTCCGAAAAGAACAACAAGCGGAACAATATGCCCGGCAACAGCAACAACAACAGCAACAGATCCTGGCTGCCAACTCCGGCGGACAGGGCAATTCCGCCTCCGGTTCTGCTTCCCCTTCGGCACAAAAACATCCCGCACAGCAGCAAATTGCCCGGGCAGACAGCACGGCTCAACAGCAAACAGGGAAACAGCAAACGGTACAGGACAAAGAACAACAAGAACGCCGGCGGTTCCGGCTGGCACTGGCCGATACCAGAAACCTTCCCCAGTATGATGAAGCCGAAGAGGCCGAAAACGGCCTGATCCAGAACAGGAACGTAATCATCGAACTGCAACGTATCTTTGTAATCTCTTCTTTTAGTGAAAAAGAAATGGATTACAGGCGTTTGCAATATTACAGCATGGCCCTGGAAGAACTGAACCGGAAAAACAATTACAGTCCGCTGATGAGCATCACCAACCAGGATATGGAGAATTACACTGAAAACTTTAAAAATCAGCTCAATTATTTCACAGACAGACTGGAAACGGAAAAAAGTTCGGTCAACTACCTGTGCCGGGGAATTTTCCTCTATCTGATCTTTGATTACAACAAAGCGCTGGACGACCTGGACCAGAGCCTTCGCAAAGACCGGGCCAACATGCTGACCTGGTTTACCCGGGCCAACGCCAGACTAAAAATGGCAGAGCTTATAGAATCAGTACCCGACTATTCCGATGAGCTGATTGTTCCCGTTGGCAGCAAAGGACAGGCGGCTGAAACTAAAACAAAGGAAATTCTGCTCGACTATCAGTATGTAATGGAAGATTACCGGAAAGCTACCCAGCTGGATCCCGCCTTTCCCTTCAGTTGGTATAACCGGGCTTATGTTCTCAGTAAACTCAAACGCTTTGACGAAGCCATGGACGACCTGGACCGGGCCATCGCCCTGCAGCCTGATTTTGCAGAAGCTTATTTCAACCGGGGACTGATCAAAATATACCAGAACGACACAGAAGGAGGGGCGCTGGACCTGAGCAAAGCCGGGGACCTTGGAATTAAGGCAGCTTACAATGTAATTAAACGTTATTGCAACTAAACAAAAGCAACATGAGCACCCAGCCATTGGCAGAACGCCTGCGCCCGCACAGCCTGGAAGATTACATCGGTCAGCAGCATCTGGTCGGCCGGGAAGGGGTCTTGCGCAAAATGATCGAATCGGGCAGGTTGGCATCCCTGATCCTGTGGGGGCCTCCCGGCGTGGGGAAAACCACCCTGGCCCGCATCATTGCCAATGCGCTCGACCGGCCCTTTTACATTTTGAGTGCCATCAGCTCGGGAGTGAAAGATGTGCGCGAGGTAATCGAAAGAGCAAGGAAACAACAATTTTTCAACCGGCCCAACCCGATTCTGTTCATCGACGAAATTCACCGGTTCAGCAAGGCCCAGCAGGATTCCCTGCTGGGAGCCGTTGAAGAGGGACTGGTTACCCTGATCGGGGCGACCACCGAAAATCCGTCCTTTGAAGTGATTTCTCCCCTGCTTTCACGCTGTCAGGTATACGTACTTGAGCCGCTTGGAAAAAACGACCTGCAACAAATTTTGGAACTGGCCCTGCGAAAAGACACGGAACTAAAAAAAAGGCAAATAATCCTGGAAGAGGAAGAGGCCCTGCTTCGATTCTCCGGAGGCGATGCCCGAAAGCTGCTAAACATTCTTGAACTGATGGTGACCGCCTCGGAACAGGATCCGGTGCGCATCACCAACAAAAAGGTGCTGGTCAGCCTCCAGAACAATCCGGCCATCTACGACAAAAAAGGGGAAATGCATTACGACATAATTTCGGCTTTTATTAAAAGTATCCGCGGCAGCGATCCTGATGCCGCCGTTTACTGGCTGGCAAGAATGATCGAAGGCGGAGAAGATGTCAAGTTCATCGCCCGGCGCATGCTGATCCTGGCAGCAGAAGACATCGGGCTGGCCAATCCAAATGCCCTGCTATTGGCTCAGAGCACATTTGATGCCGTCCACCAGATCGGCTATCCTGAATCACGCATCATCCTTTCCGAATGTGCCATTTACCTGGCCACCTCCCCTAAAAGCAATTCGGCTTATGAAGCTATCAACTCAGCCCTGAAACTGGTGGAACGCACAGGCGATCTTCCCGTTCCCCTGTCCATACGAAACGCCCCCACCAAACTTATGAAAGAACTGGGTTACGGCAAAGACTACAAATATGCCCATGCTTACGAAGGTAATTTCGCCCAACAGGATTTTCTTCCCGAGTCCATAGAAAAACAGCGACTATACAAACCGCAGAAAAACGCCTCGGAGATGAAGATTCTGGAACGGCTCAGAGCCTGGTGGGGAAAACGCTATTGAGATTTTGTAGATTTTCCATTTCCGCTTTTACAAACACGGGAATCAAATTTCATGAAGGATAAATGCAAAAAATCATAATAGAATAAGTCTTTTATACGTTAAAAATTATTTGGTAATTTTATTGCCGATAATACCATAAGCAGGATGCAAAATCCATCAAAAACGGCAAAGACAAACCTTCTTGCTAAAAAAATAAAAAAAGGAGACATGAATGCTTTTGATCTCCTGTATAGCACATACAGCCAGAAGCTGTACGGTTTTGCTTTTTCAATGACCAAGAGTCACGAGGATGCCAAAGAGGTTGTCCAGGAAACTTTTTTTAAAATCTGGGAAAAACGGAGCCAAATCAATCCATCAGTCTCAATCCAGGCTTTTCTTTTTTCAATATCCTATCACACAACAATCGATTTAATGCGCAAAAGGTTGAAAGAAGATAAATATCGCACGTATTTGAAAGCGCAATCATCTGTATATGAAAATACGGCAGAGGACAATCCGGTATATTACAAGGAGCTGATCTGCATATTGAACAAGGTAGTCCGTGAACTTCCGGAACAACGCAGAAAAATCTATATGCTAAGCAGGGAAGATGGATTAAGCCACCGCGAAATTGCGAAAAAATTAAACATCTCCGGGAAAACTGTTGAAAATCAAATCAATATGGCATTAAAGGCGATCCGCAAACAACTGAATTCCGACGATTTGCTGCTCTGGCTACTCATAACCTCCCTTGTTTAAAACTCCATAAAAAAAAATTCAGTCTCTTTTGGGGGGTACCGGTTACTTCTTCGTATTACTAATAAGGACTGAAGAAAATATGAATCTTTATTCATCCTGAAAATTAAGCAGCTATGAAGAAAGATGTAGTGCAAATCTTACTTAAATATTTAGAGAATAAATGCAACAGGGATGATCTGAAATCCATCATTCACCTCATTGAAACAAAAGAAAATGAGAAAGAGCTTGAGATTCTTCTTTATGAATACTGGAAAAATACTCCCTCCTTTCGGCACAGGATAACAGAAAATGAACTGGATCAGATACTCCACTCCGTTCACCATCGTATTAATCTGTATAAAAACAATAAGGTGATCAACCGAATACGTTATAACGCCGTTCGTGCTGCAGCTGTCCTGTTTGTCCCCCTGCTGATTACCAATATCTGGATGTTTTCAAAAAATAGTGTGTATATTCAGGACAACCGGTTTATAACCCTCGAAACACCGATCGGATCAAAGCTCAAAACAGTTCTCCCCGACGGGACAGAAGTATGGCAAAATGCAGGAACAACTTTAAAATATCCTGTAGAATTCACAACAAAGAACAGAAAGGTCATCCTCTCCGGAGAAGCTTATTTCCATGTTACTTCGGACATGGAAAATCCTTTTTATGTAGAAACGGCTGATGGAAACATTAAGGTGACTGGCACAAAATTTAATGTATCAGCATTCCCTGACGACAAATTTTCTTCTATTGTACTCGAAGAAGGAAAAATCTCGTACACCTCTGCAAACAAAGAAAAAGAACCGGTTACACTTCTTCCGAAAGAACAAATTGTTTTCATAAAAAGCTCCGGCTCTCTTATTAAACAGAAAACGGATGTTGAAAAACATATATCCTGGACAAAAGGAAAACTCATCTTTCGGGACGATCCGCTTTCGGAGGTTATTATTCGCTTACAGCGGTGGTACAACGCAGAGATCACCTTATCCGATCCCGAAAAAAAACTGGGGACACTGACCTTTACCATGACCATCATGAATGAGACACTGCCTCAAGTACTTGAGTATCTCTCACAGGCTGCAACTCTTTCTTATAAGGCACAGCATATCAATGATAATAAAAACAACGGACCGGAGAAAACAAAATACATACTCTCAGTAACCAACGACTAAAGCAGGATGCCTATGTAACACACCAATTTATATACAGAAGGGGAAGATGCGGTAACATCCTCCCCGAGGTCGGTCAAATAACAATCTTCTCTAAAAAATTGTCAAACACAAACCATTTCAAAATTATGAAAAAAAATCGTAAAAGGGTTGACCGGGGTAATTATTATCTTATGGTCAGAAAATTTGTGAGATTTATGAAACTAACTGCACTACTATCCATTCTTGTCATCAGTCAGGCTCTGGCCATTGATTCCTATTCCCAGGAAACACGGTTATCGTTAAGAATGAACAATTCTCCTGTCAAAGAGGTCTTACTTGAAATTGAGAAAAACAGTGAGTTTTTCTTTCTATACAGTAATGAACTAATTGATGTTGAACGGAAAGTTGACATCAATATAACCAATAAAAAAATAAACGAAATCCTGAATAAAATTTTCAGAGACACTGGTGTGCAATATTATATAAAAAACCGGCAGATTATATTAAGTTCATCCCCGGCTGAAAATTTCGTATCTAAATCTATGTTTCAACAGCCAGCAATAATAAAAGGAATTGTTACGGATGAAAAAGGAGCTCCTCTTCCAGGAGTAAGTATTGTTAAAAAAGGTACAGCGCAGGGCACTATATCTGATAATGACGGAACTTTTTTATTGAGAGAAATAACGAAGGGAGATGTGCTGGTTTTTACCTTTATCGGAATGAAATCCATAGAAGTAACATACTCAGGACAAGCCAACATGAATATTAAACTGGAGAAAGACATTATTGGCCTGGAAGAAGTTGTTGCTATTGGCTATGGAGTACAAAAAAAACGAGATCTGACAGGGGCAATTAGTAGTGTAAAAAGTGACGATATTATAAAGATGCCCTCCAATAATGCTATTGATGCTATACAGGGTATGATTCCTGGTATGACAATTTCCAGAACTTCAGGAGCGGCAGGTGCCGGCGTTGATATACTGATTCGCGGGAACCGTTCCATCAACGGAAGCAATGAACCTTTGTTTATTATAGACGGCATACAGGGAGCTAACTTTGAAGACATCAATGCATCAGACATCGAATCGATTAACGTGTTAAAAGATGCATCATCTACTGCAATATATGGCTCTCAGGGAGCTAACGGGGTAATCATTATTACAACGAAACAAGGTAAAGCCGGAAAAACCAAGGTATCATACAACGGATATTATGGTATATATGGAATAACCAGATACCCGGACAGCAGAACCGGCGATGATTATATTCAACTGAGACGTGAGGCATCCCGTACTGCCGGTCTTTGGAATTCTGCTGCCGATGTTGAATCTATTTTTTCGGATTGGGAATGGGAATATATCCAGAATAATAAATGGGTCGACTGGCAGGACCTGCTGCTTCATGACGGGACCTTGCAAAATCATGTGGTCAATATCTCCGGTGGTAACGAAAAAACACAATCATTGCTTTCCGTTGGTTATTTATCTGAAGAGGGAATGTACAAAAATGATAAAATGGATAAGTATACGGTGCGGGTAAATGTTAATTACCA
>JBFWIL010000023.1:0-18033 GCA_050256015.1 Mangrovibacterium sp.
CAGGATCTGCTTTATCAGGTTTTTTACCGGCTGGGAATAATAATCAAAGCCCATGGTGTCTTCCCGGATTTTGCGAACCTGCTCTTGTGTGAGCGGTTCAAAGTTCGACAGGAAACTGTTTGGGGAAGACAAGTCCTTTTCAGCCTGCCTGTCATATCCCCTGACCACGCAATCGTCGGGCCGCTGAAATAAGCGCGATTCACAGTTAGTAAGCAGTTTGACACTAAAAGAGCTGTACTGCGGGTTCAGCCCTTCCAGCCGATTGGCCGGAAGCACAACGGAAGCCGAAATGTCATCTTCGACCTGCAACTTTCCGGCCGGATAAAAATCCTGCCGGAGCTGGAAAATACGCCAGGAATGGTCCAGGTCATGCCCTACCCGGAGATAATTGGTAATCAGCTTCAGGTTTTGAAACTTCAGTTCATTGCCCGGGATGCCGTTAATCTGATCTACCGAGAAATATTCTCTCCAGTGATGGTCCAACTCGTTGTGGTACCGTCGTTTCACAATATAAACCAGGTCTTTGATCTGCTGCGGAACCGAGCGCAGCCAGGCATTGTATTCCGCTGTATATTCTTCAGAGGGACTCAGCAGCTTGATCACCGAGCCCAGCGTTCGTCCGGGATCCAGGATTTTCCGGGATGGCCTGTCTTTCTCATACAGCACGGGAATCTTAAAACGGTTGGAAAAATCCATGTTGATAATTTTTTCCACCTCATTCAGCTGGGCAGACAAATCGGAAACAATTACCGATCCCTGAATCATCGCGTCTTTGATAGATTTGGATATTTCCGATTTTCCGCCTCCCGATACAGTGCATGGCTTGTGGCAAAGCACACCTTCGGCCAGCGTTCCGGTAAGATGCCAGCGTTTCCCGTTCAGCCGTTTACGCATATTTACCCGATATCCGGAAGGAAACACGTAAATGAACTCCGGGGCCAGGCGGACGGACTGTTTTTGTCCTCCTCTTGTCCAACAGACCTTCTGATCAAAAATATTGAATTCCGAGTCCTCCGGAATATAAAGAATATGCGGAAATTTCCTGTCGACCGCGTAGCCTTCGGGACGCACCTCCATCAGGTCGCGGTAAAGTCTGACCATCTCCCGGAAACTGAGTCCGTTCTTAGGCAACCGGTCATCTGCATGAAAACGTTCCCCCAGATCGTATGAATGAAAAGCCAGTGCCCCGCCGGCATGTTCTTCTTCGGCAAGCCCATACAGATTAGCCGAATAACTGATTTGGGTTTTGACTTCTTTCTTACAATAACCAAAATAATTATCGGCGATAATGGTCACCACTACTCCCCGCTCGTCGCGAACCGTAATTTTGAAAGCATTTCCGTCGTTATACCGTTCATTTTTGTCTTTCCAGCACATACCGTCCTGCCGCTGCCTGCCGGTGGCGTAATCATAATGCGGCAGTCCAAGTTCTTTCTTTTTCAGCTTGACCAGATGAGGCGCCAACAGAACAAAGCCCGTATGTCCGGTCCAGCTCCCGGCATCCAGAGCTGCATCGTTTTCCGGCAAACATGGATCGCCGGCATTCCCGAAAACCGACTCAACAAAATCCAGGTTCCCGATCAGGTTTCCCGGAGCCATGAACAAAATTTCCATGCATTTTTCGGGAATAATGCCTTCCACCCCGGGAACCACAACAGGACGGAGCAGCAGGCTGACAAACAATTCGGCCTCCTCTTTCTGTCCGGAAGTAAAGGGCAGCCGCATCAGTTCGCCGGGAGGATTCAGAGCGGCTTTCAGCAGACGGGCGAAAGTCAGCTTTGATACCGCCTTTTTATCGTGCGGTACGGGAAATCCGCCATCGCAAACATGAAAGACGCCCTGGGTGGTTCGTTTGTCACTTTTGGGGTTGTGAAGAATACCCTGGGAGGTACGGTAGGTTTTTACAATATCCGTTTCATACACCTGTTCATGGGGCGGAACAGACATCATCCGGGCCAGTCCGTGCCGGTCTAAAACAAAGGTTCCGTCCGGTAGCCCGTGGCCTGCTTCCTCAGTAAGGTCTCCTAGATAATCAGTCAGGAAGTTCTGTATCCTGCGCCCTATGGGAGAAAGATGTCCGCTCAGCAAACGACTCTGTTCCTTGTAATTACTGAGCAGGGGGGCTGCCACTTCCAGAAACTGGGCCGTACGTTCATCCTGATAACAGGGATAGCCCAGGGCGGCAAGTTTCAGATTAATATATTGGATAATCTTTTTTTTGTTGATGGAATTTTTTTCCTCATCAATACCCGCTCCAAATGTCTTCTTCATATGCAACTTGTATTTAATTTGGTCCTTTTTCCCGCTTCAAATCAATAATAAAGTTCTGAAATTCTTTCCGGAAAAACATTACCAAATGGAAAAAAAGATCACAATTTGCTATTTTTGACGGCGACACATGAAAATCACGCTGCTTATTATATACGGAATCATCCTCCTCATGCTTGGTCTGTATTCGGCCCTGCGTATCAAATCTCCCGTCGATTATTTTCTTGCCGGGAAGCGGACAGGTACGGTCCGGATAAGCGGGAGCCTGTTGGCGACTATTCTGGGCGGTTCGGCCATTCTGGGGACGGCCAACCTGGCTGTTCGGCAGGGCTGGGCCGCAGCCTGGTATCTGTTGTCGGCCTCCCTGGGGCTTTGGTTGCTGGTTCCCCTGGCAGGAAAAGTAAGCCGGCTTGGCCGGTTCACACTGACCGGCATGGTGGGACGTTTTTACGGGGAAACGGCACGGCAGACAGCTTCTGTCATCATTCCGCTGGCCTGGACCGGTGTAGTGGCAGCCCAGATGGTGGCAGCAGCCCGGATCCTGTACAGTCTGTTCGCCCTTCCCTATGCCGGAGGAGTGTTGATCGCGGGAATTGTGTTTATAGGTTATACCCTGCTGGGCGGACAGCTTTCCATTCTGAAAACCGACTTTTTGCAGGCTTTTGTCATCCTGGCCGGGCTAAGCCTGTGTGCCGTTTTGCTGGGAATACGGCCAGACATCCAATACAGTCCGCTTAAAGCCTCCTTTCCTTTTAACCCTTCTTTTTCCTTTCCGGATCTGCTGATTCTGGTACTTACCTTTTCCAGCACCTTTGTGGTGGGGCCTGATATTTATTCCCGTATATTCTGTGCGAAGAACGAACGTACTGCCCGAAACAGCGTAATTTTGGTAGCTTCCATCCTGATTCCCTTTGCTTTTTTGCTTACCGCTATGGGGATCTTTGCCCGCGACAATCTGCCGGCCGGACAACTGCAGGGATCGGCAGCCCTGATTGAGCTGATTGACTGTTACCTGCCCGAATGGGCTGTAGGACTTATGGCGGCAGCCCTGCTTTCAGCTGTTCTGTCTTCGGCCGACACCACGCTGCTAAATGCTTCCATGATATTGAGTGAGCTGGTTACGCCCGACATTGACAACCTCAAATCGCTGCAAACCACCCGGCTGTTCATTGTAGGAACAGGACTTGTCAGCATACTTGTCGCCATGAAAATTACCTCCATAATTGACATGCTGTTGATGGCCATGGCCGTTTATTCCGGAGCATTCATCGTTCCGCTGCTGGCAGCACTCATCGGTATACGTGTCATACCCTCCATGGGCATGCCGGCCATGATTGCAGGCGGTTCAATAGCCCTGGCCGGGAAAATACTGACAGGAATGTATGGTTTTTCCTGGGGAAACCTGTTGATTATCTTTGCTTTTTTTATCAACTTTTTACTGTTGACAGGGGGCCGTACCATCCGTACTAAGCGTACAGGATAATGTTTTTCGCTTCCGGCTTGTTTGATGCAGCTTATTCCGCAGAGCTACCCCAACTCTACAATGGTTATACCGGCACCGCCAAATTGCACATGTTCATCACGGAAAGAACTGACCACCGGATCCGATTTCAGGTAATTACGGATCATCTCCTTCAGTATGCCGGTGCCTTTCCCGTGAAGAATGCGCAATTCGTTTACATTGAGCATAACGGCTTCATCCACCAGGGTGCGAACCTTGACCAGCGCCTCTTCGGCCCGCTGTCCGCGTACATCAATATCGGCCTTGAAATTCAGCCGTTTTTCGGCCAGATTGCTGTTTATGTTGGCCCGGGTACGGTTCTGCCGGCGAATCTCCTTTCTGGCCTCATTGCCGCTTACCGGCTCCAGTCTGCTCCGGCTTACCGAACTGCGCAGCTGTCCGAAGGCCACCACCATGTTTTTTGGTCCCACTTCCAGCACTTCTCCCACATTTTGCTGTCCCTTAATACGGACCAGATCTCCGGGTTCAGGATCCTTTGCCTGTTCTTTCGGATCGGGTTTGACGGCCGGTTTTGTCTTCTGTTTATCCTTGCGTTTTTCTCTTTTCCTGCGGATCTTTTCCATCCTGCGGTTGATCCAGACATCGTTGTCTGTGTCGCTTTTTGCAAGTTCTTCGCGAAATACCTCAAGTTCCTGACGGACAGTCCTGGTCTTTTCTTTCTCAGCCTGGCTTTCGCGGATTTCTCGAATCGTGTTTTCCACGGTTTTGTTTACTCCGTCCAGTATTTTTCCGGCCTCGGACCTGGCATCCTCCAGAATCTGTCTGCGTTCTTCTTTCAGTTTTTTCAGATCGGATTCATAGCGGACAGAGACCTCTTCCAGCGTTTTTTCCACTTTCCGGATGCGCTGACGTTTGGATTCCCAGTAACGCTTGTCACGAAGAATGTCACGCAGGTGTTTGTCAAAATCAATATGATCCTTCCCTATTTTGTCGGTGGCTTCCTGAAGGATTTGTTCGGGCATTCCAATTTTCCGGGCTATTTCAAAAGCAAAGGAACTACCCGGTTTCCCCGCTTCCAGCCGGAAAAGAGGTTCCATACGTCCGGTATCGTAAAGCATGGCCCCGTTTTCAATGCCCTGAGCCGAAGCAGCATAATGCTTCAGGTTGGTGTAATGGGTGGTTACCAGTCCGAATGCCCCCTGCCTGTTTAACTGTCCCAGTATGGCCTCAGCAATGGCTCCGCCCAACAAGGGTTCGGTTCCTGTGCCAAATTCATCGATCAGAATCAGTGTTTTTGCATCGGCATATTTCAGGAAGAACTTCATATTCATGAGATGCGAACTGTAGGTGCTCAGGTCGTTCTCTATCGACTGCTCATCGCCGATATCGATGAAAAGCCGGTCGAAAATGCCGGTCCGGCTGGTTTCATCAACAGGGATCAGCAATCCGCATTGCAGCATGTATTGCAGCAGCCCCACCGTTTTCAGACAAACCGATTTTCCTCCGGCATTGGGACCTGAAATAAGCAGGATATGCTTTTCCTCTGTCAGCCTGATATCAAGGGGCACCACGCTCCGTTTCTCGCGTTCCAGGCTGAATTTAAGCAGCGGATGAACCGCCCGTTTCCATTCTATCAGGCATCTGTTTTCCACCACCGGTTCAATGGCCTGCATGCGAAGGGCCAGTACTGCCTTGGCCCGAAGAAAATCGATTGTCCCCATAAATTGATAGGAATAGTCCAGCTCTTCAAGATGCGGCCGTATGTCATCGGCAAATTCAATCAGGATCCGGATTATTTCCCTTTTTTCTGCATATTCCAATTCACGGATGCGGTTGTTCATTTCAACCACGGCAACCGGTTCAATAAAGGAGGTTTTCCCCGAAGCCGACTCGTCGTGAATGATCCCGTCAAGCTTCCGTTTCAACCCGGCAGCCACCGGAATTACCGGCCTCCCGTCGCGAATGGAGACTGAAGCATCTTCCTCCACTATACCTTCCCTGCGGGCTTCCTTAAGGATACTATGCAACCGTTTGGACACCTGTCCCTGAAGGGACAACAGTTCCCGGCGAATGCGGTCCAGTTCGGGCGAAGCCTGGTCTTTAATCTTGCCGTAGGGAGACAGGATCTGCTCGATCCTCTCGCTGACATAAGGGGATACCCGGATTTGCAACAACAACTTCTTAAGGAAGGGATAGCGTTCTTCCGGCAGGTTCTGCAAAAAGCGCACAATGGCAGAGACGGTATCCAGCGAACGTTTCAGGTCAAAAAGTTCATGAATCTCAAGGAAACGGCCTTCCGTTCTGATCCGGGCAAGGGCCGGACGGAGATCTAAATAATAGCTGGTCGGAAAATTATCCTGTTCGGCAAGCAGTCTGGAAAATTCACCGGTCAGCGAAAGTTCAGCACGGATGATTTCCGTATTGTTACCAAAACAAACTGCATCAACCCTGTCTTTCCCCAGCGGGCTCAGACAGGCCGATTTCAGTAATTCTCGGATCCGGTCGAAACCTATTTTCGATTCAAAATTTTCCGGAAAAATCTTATTCATAATTACATGTACCACAATATAGCCGGAGAAAGAACCATCAGGTAATTAAACGGCCCGGTTTTCCAGGTTTTTCAGTACTTCAAAAAACTGCTGGACAATAAAAGGCTTTCCTACATATGCATCCATGCCTGCATTATAGCAATGGGCAATCACCTCCCCTTCTTCACTGGCTGTCATGGCAATAATTCTGGTTTTTTCCCGGCCGGCCAGTTCCGTTTCATACCGGCGAATGGCCGCTGAAGCCGCATATCCGTCAATTCCCGGCATGTGTACATCCATCAGCACAATATCGTACGGTTTTTTTCTGAATTTTTCCAGGGCCTCTTCACCGTTAACGGCCATGTCTATTTCCCTGATCCGGTTTTTCAATAACAGCATAACCACTTTTCGGTTAATCGGATTGTCATCGACTACCAGCAGGCTTTGATTCTGGAAATCAACGTCAGTTGTCATTCGCTTTTTCTTCGGTATTTCGGGCGCAAGTTACAAATTTTAACCAATATTTTGGTAAAGACAGTCTTCCTGATCCGCCTTATTCAACCGGGGACGTTTCATTCGAAAATTTCCCGGCATATTCCTCCCAGAAACTCTTAACCTCGGCTTTCATTTCTCTGCGCAGCAACAGAATACCGACCAGGTTAGGAATGGTCATCAGGGCAACCGTAATCCCTGAAAAGATCCAGATCAGTGTAGTATCTGTGAAAGAAGCCAGGAAAAAACCGGCTACGTAAATAATATGATAACAGATCACTCCTTTTTTACCAAACAAAAAGGTAACTGCCCGATCGCCGTAATAGGACCAGGAAATCGCTGTGGAAAAGGCAAACAGCAACAATCCGGCAGCCACAATATATTTCCCGAAAGGGCCGAACCAGCTTCGGCTGAATGCCTCCGTGGTAAGCGGAGCGCTGTGTATCAGAGACTTACCAAGCAAAACTAGGTTTTCATCCCCCGCCAGCTTGCCTCCTATTACCCGTATTTTGCCGGAATAGAGGCTGTTGCCCGAAAGTACCCGCACGCTTTCGGCTACCGAACGGGCATGCAAGATCGTAACCGTATTCTGAATTGCTCCGTTTTTGACCGAAAGCTCTCCGTCAAACAGCGGCAGATTCTCTTTGCCTGTTATGAAACTAAATAATTTTTTCTGATCCTGCGGATCAGTATCGGAATAGGTAGCAGAAAGCACCTGCAGGTCGGTTCGTTGGAACCGGTTTTCGATTTTGTCTTTCCACACACCTGACGATAAGATTACCAATCCGGTTAACATACAGATGATTACCGTATCGATAAAGGGTTCCAGCAGGGCAACAAGTCCTTCCGAAACAGGTTCATGGGCTTTGGCTGCCGCATGGGCTATAGGGGCGGATCCCTGTCCGGCCTCATTCGAAAAAAGTCCGCGGTTCACTCCCCTGTTAAAGGCAAAAGAAAAGCCTGCTCCCAGAAATCCGCCGGCAGCAGCGGTACCCTTAAACACATCCCGAAAAACGGACAGAAAAGCAGGCACAATGTTCTGATAGTTGAAAGCAACAACCACCAAAGCCCCGAAAAAATAAATAAGGGTCATAAGGGGAACCAGCCGGGAAGTAACCCGGGCGATCCGTTTAATGCCCCCGATAATTACACCACCAAGCAACAGGGCCAGTACTCCGCCCGTCAGTACTTTATTGATTCCGAAGGTGGAAAATACAGCATTGGAAATGGAATTAATCTGAGGCAGATTTCCCGTGCCAAATGAAGAGAAGATTGTAGCCACAGCAAAAAGAACGGCCATCCAGCGAATACCCAGACGGTTTTTCAGGTAGTACATCGGACCGCCGGCTACGGTGCCGTCGGCAGTGATTTCCCGGTATTTATGAGAAAGGGTTACCTCAACAAATTTCGTGGTCATTCCAATCAGTGCTGTAACCAGCATCCAGAACAGCGCAGCAGGTCCGCCCAGATGAATGGCCAGGGCCACTCCGGCTATGTTACCTGTTCCCACAGTTCCCGAAAGCGCCGTGGTAAGCGATTCAAAATGCGTGGTGTCTCCCTGGTCTCCTTTCCGGTCAAATTCTCCGCGCACAATGCGCAAGGCATGTTTTAAATACCGGAATTGCGGAAATTTCAGATAGATCGTAAAGAACAATCCGGT
The DNA here is from genome assembly GCA_050256015.1 of Mangrovibacterium sp. Lineage (GTDB taxonomy): Bacteria > Bacteroidota > Bacteroidia > Bacteroidales > Prolixibacteraceae > JBFWIL01. The sequence continues at coordinate 8,411 of JBFWIL010000023.1, forward strand.
ACCCAGCAACAGGTAAACAAACCAATTGCTTCCTCCGATACAGCTGTCGATTAAGGAAAGAATTTCATTCAGTTTGCTCATAAACAGGATCTGAAAAAATAAAAATAACGACTAAAATAATATTTTTGATTCAGATTGTTCGCAACGAGCTTTGTTTTTGTACATATATCTTCACATGTCCCGAATGTGACCTGTATTTTTTCCAGGCAGTGAAAAATACAGGAAGGATATTTTCATATATTTCCGTCAAATGCAGATTTTGAATTTGTTTTTAGCTATTTTTGTTTAAACAATTAAACAGCTTCAGCCATGTTACCAAGATTCTTGCTTGCAGACAATTCCCAGGAAACACCTGACATGATTTTCGTTGTTCACACGGAAGAACCGAAATATATTGTGGAAAGTGACATCGAAGATTTCTGGTCGAATCAGAAAATTCACTGGCTCAGTGAAGCCCCGGAATCGGAAGAACTGATCCGCTCCCTTTTGGAAGAAGCCGAAAATTTCCTTGAAGAGGAGCTTGAAAACCAGGAAAAGCTTTACGACGAGGAAGACGAAGAAGATGACTGATCCGGCTGTTTCCTGCTTAGCTGAATTCGTTTCCGTGAGGTACAGATAGCCGTTACACGTATTTTACATGCCGGTGAAGACAGACGATTTCGCCGGTATATTTCAATGCGCTCCGCTCCGGATCAAGCACTTGTTGTTTCATCAGCATACTACCGTATTGTTTACCCGCCACCCGCATAGTCCGGGCGAAGCGGCTAGACGTTTACTCATTTCCTCTCTCTCCCTTATGTTTATCCTGCCGTGAAGATAATCAGAAAATCACGCATATGAATCCATTTTCTTTTTCCATAAATAACAAACAAAAGACCAAAAAAATACAATAAATTTTCATATGTAACTCATTTTTATCATATGTTAAACATATGCAAAATCAAAGAATAATTTATCAAACGAAGCTTTTCAATGATTAAATCACACATATTGAATTGCAAATATTTCAAATGCATTTAAGAGTAAAATATCTTGTAAAATCCCTTGTATGCGATAAAAAAAACATATTTTTTATATTTATATGCACATAAGTGTGTTTTACACATTATAAAAACAAAATTTAACCTATCTTTGTTTATATAAGTTTATGCCTTATAAGGCATCATAAAGAATCAGGACAATCAAGAATTTTGGGCATGCAGGAAACCAATTCTGTAAAATACCGGATTAATCTGGGGTTTGAAGAAATCAGGCTCCCGCCTTTTGAGGACATTTTAATCATCGGGAAACGATCTCCGCACGGCCGTATCGGCTTGTCGCGCTCTTTCCAGTTCCTTGTCCCGAATGAATTTGAGACATTTGATGTGGAAGATCCCGTTGTTGAGGCTGTGTTTATCAACAAACGCCTGTTAAAGAAAATGAATCAGGACCGGATTTTGTCAATCCTGAAAGACAAGGTTTTTCCCTATATCAGTGAGGGTGAGATAATCAAAGTGGATTTTAAAGTAAGGCTGTTCTGGGAAAGCATAGAACAAGAGGTATAAACATGTATGTCAATGATTACACAACGTTCAGTTTCCCCAGAACTGAGGCGTGTTCGGGAACGGGAAACATAGCTGAAGAGCTGATCCGGAACAATTATCTGGTTCTCTTTGAAGGGGACCGGTATTGCGGCATCCTGACACCGGAAGATGTAATCAGGCGTCCGCGCAAACTTGCAATAGACTGCATCAGTCAAAAGGAAATGCTCGATGCCGGAGAATCCATATTCACCGCATGGAATGCCATGTGCCGTAATCATACAGTTGCCCTTCCCGTTGTAAAGGACAACCAGTTTATCGGGGTTATCGAAAAAAAGGAGATTTTCAGGGCACTGACCGAAAAAACCGAAGAACTGTCCAGGCAGGCTGAATTCTGTGAAAAACTCAAACAGGAATTTATTCACGATTTATGCCATGAGATCCGGACACCGCTGAACGGGATACTCGGTTTTTTGCAGGTGTTGGACGACGGAACAAAATGCCGGATCACCCAGGAAGATATGCAAAAATATGCCGGACTCATCCGCAGCAATGCCGGCCGGTTTCTCCGGACGATGAACGGACTGATCGAGCTGGCCATGCTTGAAACGGGGCATCCCTTGTGCCTTTGTCGCAAACAGGTAGGGTTGAATGACCTGCTGCAAGAGCTGGACCGGGATTTCAGGGAAGATAATATACTGTCGGACAAACAGCTTGAGCTTGTCTGCCAAAAGGACGAGCCCCTTTTCCTGTATACCGACAGGGAAAAGCTTAAGCACATTTTCTTTCATTTGCTGGACAACGCGCTCAAGTTTTCCGTTCCGGACAGCCGGATCCGGTTTGGCATTAAGCAATCCGGTTCCGATCATACCTGCTTTTTTGTAAGCAACGAAGGAAAAGCCCTCAGCGCTTCCGACAGAAAGACAATCTTTAAATGCTTTAATAAAGGAGAATCGTCCGACAGCAAAGAAGATGGTTTGGGAATAGGACTGTCGCTGGTCAAGCATTATGCCGAAGCCCTGAACGGGAAGGTGGAACTGCATACCAGCGGAAAGACCACCACCTTTTTCGTAATACTACCCAATATCCCCGTTCCGGTTTCCGGATCGTGTTAGCGAATCCTGTCAATAGAGCGGACCAACGCCTCATCCTTACCAATGTTCCGGATAGCCAGATAATCCAGAATGACAGCCACCAACGGAAAGGCCACAGCAATCCGGAAGCTGATTTCCGCTTGCCTGAAAGAATAACAGGTGAAAAAGTAAAACAATCCGAACAGTCCCAGCATAAGCAGGATGGAAAAAATCAGCAGCCGGATCTGCAGGATGCGTTTCTTATAAAGCAGGATGGCTGCCAGATGCAGCAGAACAATCAGTCCGGTAAACAGCGCAACGGGCAATCCGCTTTGCAGAACCGTATTCTGAAGCACCATGCCGCGGATATCAAAACGGTAAAACTCTCCGTTGAAGGCAACGTCAGCAAAAGGAAGGGCAAACAACAGTCCAAGCAAAACAGCCGAGACCAGCATATAAACAGTCTGAATTCTCTGAATCATGACAAGCTAATTTTGTCGCAAAAATACATAATTGGGCAGAACGGGCAAACTCAGTCCGGACTAACTTTTACCCTTTTGTTGCTTCGGGTATACCAGATGTAACCGTCTACCTGAGCATATCCGCAGGCTCTCAATGCCTTCATGTATGAACGCAGCTGATAACGGTATTTGTCGAGCTCCTGTTCTCCCGACTTGTAATCGACCACTATTATCCGGTTGCCATCGATCATAATCCGGTCCGGCCGTTTAAGTCCGCCAGCCCCGGTCAGAATATTGCGCTCATTAATCACCCGGTAGCTGCCGTCAAACCAGTTTCTTATTCCGGGGTCTGCAATCATCCGGTGCAGCTGCTTTTTGAGCTCCTCAGCTTCTGTCTTCTCAAGCATGCCCCTGAAGACAAGCTCACGCACGGCATGTTCAAGTTCTCCGGCCTGTCTGATGCGGGCCAGAACTTCATGAATCAGGCGGCCACGGTTAATGTTCCGGTCTGCAGCATGCTCTTCTTCAAAAAAGTTCTCATAATTCTTCCGAAGCTTCAGATAATTTCCGAAATCGCTAAAGCAAAACTTTTCCAGTCTGATTTTATTCTCCGAAACCCTTTTTCCCCGTACCGCTTTCAGGTCTCCGATCTCCAGCAGCTGTTCTTCCTTCCGGAAATGACTGCTGAGGCTCATCTCATGAGCTTCGCATCCCGTTTCCTCATCCAGTTTCAGTGCGGCGTAAAGCAGGTCTCCGGCCGAATTAAGCCTGTCGCCTACCTCCGACCAGCAGAACAGGGCCTGACGCGCCCGGGTAAAAGCCACATACAAGAGGTTAAGATTGTCAATATAATGATTCATCTTTTCTTTAAGGTAAGCATCCGCAAAAAGCGATTCTCCCATTTTTTTTTCATATCTCACAGGAACCAGTTCCAGCCGGTCGAATGGAGCGATACCTGTCCGGCACCAGAGAACGGGAGCATGCCGGGCGGAAATATCCAGCGTCCAGTCGCAGAATGGGATGAATACATAATTATATTCCAACCCTTTGGATTTATGGATGGTCTGGATCCGGATAGCATCCGGTTCTTCCGAGATGCTGATGGTTTTTTTCTTTCCCTTTTCATCCCACCAGTGCAAAAAAGAGGAAAGATCGGATTTCCGGTTTTGTAAAAAACCCGTCAGCTGATCCACAAAAGCCTGCAGGTACGGCAACTGTTTCGGGAGCTCAAAAAACCGGAAGATCCGGCAGATTCTGAAAACCGTTTCCTGCAGGTTAACCCGTCCCAATGTATCCCGGAAGGAGGAACTGCTCAGAAAAGCATAAAGCAGACTCTCCCTGTATCCGTTCAGTTCAGCGGCAACATCGGCCATAGACATGCGTGAGCGGGAATGGAGATCTTCTTCCGGCTCCGGACTCTGCTTTTCCGGGAAACTCAGGCTTAAACCCAGTTCTTCCAGCAAAGGCCGGATCTCATTCCGGTACAGGAAAACGGCCTGAGCCATTGCCACACGGTCCTCCGGATCAAATAGCAACCTAAGCAGAGCCAGGATCAGCGAAACGGAAGGAGCCTGGCTGATCAGCAGCGATTCACTGGAAAGCACATTAAAATTATATTTCTCTTCTTTTTCCTTTTCGGCCAGCAACCGGTCGGCTACCCGGCCGGCGTCTTCTCCGCGTCTGACCAGTATGGCCATTTCCCGGGCAGGGACACCGGTTTCCTGCAGTAGTCTGATTTGGCTAACCAGCTCGTTAAGCACCTGTTCACTGTGTTCCTCCTCTTCTTCAGCTTCATCGTTCTTCTTTTTCTTTTTTTTCAGAAAGCGCATTCGCAGGTAACCTTCCTGTTCGGCTTCCCCGCGGGCCACAATCTGGGCATTGCCGGCATACAGCTGCAGTATGGCTTTGTCAAAGCCGGCGGTATTATCTGAAAGCTCTTCCCGTTCCCGGTCCAGTTGCTGTTGCATGATGATCGGAAGCAGCCGGAATATCCGGTTATTAAAACGGACTACCCGGCCGGTGCTCCTCCAGTTTTCCCTCAGCGGTATTTCCCTGAAACCATTGGCAGGAAATTCCCCGGGAAGCCTGGACGACAGCAGGTTCCAATCTCCTCCCCTCCACCGATAGATGGCCTGTTTGACATCTCCGACCACCATGCCCAGGTTATTCTCCGCCAGCGAGTTTCCCACTAGTGGCTTAAAATTGTTCCACTGTTGTCCGGAAGTATCCTGAAATTCGTCAATCATAAAATGACGAAAAAATACCCCGGTCTTTTCGTAGATGAAGGGCGTATCCGATTCCCCGACGATTTTTCGCAACAGGGAACCGGAATCCGATATCAGGACTATCCCCCGCTCCCGGGTAATTTTCCGGACCGTAGCCTGCAGATCAACCAGAATTCCCAGCGTATAAAGTTGCCTGACAATCAGACGGGCCGTATTTACAAACGCATGCTTTTCCCTGTACAACGCAACCGCCCTGGCCAGCAGCGGCTGCAAGTTCCGCGCAGCTTTTTCCACTTCAGGCCGGTTTTCTTTTTTGTTAACCAGGTTCTCTGCATCTTCAGCTCCTGCATAGAATCGCACGCCCGGTTCCAGAATACCTGCAGCCATTTTTAAAAAACCATTTGCCGCCCCGCTTTTGCGGAATTTAAAATCGTCAACGCTTAAAGCAGCCTGTTCCATGACCTGCAATCCCCTTCGCCCTATTAACTTCACCTCCTGTTCATACCCGGAGACAATCTTCTGTAAATCATTGCGATAATCTTGGATAAAAGCCTTATCATTCAGCTTCTCATAAAGAGCGGAACCGAATTCACGGAACGATTCGTTATAGATTTCCCGCCCCAGCTTCAGCACATCCGTTTTCAGGTTCCACCCCTGCCCTTCCTCAATCTTTTCCCTGGCAAACTGCTTCAGCCATTCCAGCAAATCCCTGTTTTCGTCAACCGACCAGAAAAGTTCATCCACAGCCTCTTCCAGGATCAGTTCATCGTCCAGATCAATCTGATAAGCTGCATTCATCCCTATCTCCCGGCTGAAAGCCCGGATCACGCGCTGAAAAAAACTGTCTATCGTGCTGATTGACAAGTGCGTGTAATCATGCAGCATATCCTTCAGGCAGTTCTTGGCCCGAAAAGCCAGATCCGTTTCCTTCCATCCCGTTTCCCCGCACAGGCTCTCCGTATAGGCCGTATGCTCCCCCTGCGCCATAAGGTACAGCTCCCCGATAACGCGCGACTTCATCTCGGCCGTAGCCTTGTTGGTAAAAGTCACGGCCAGGATATTCCGGAAGTTATTCGGACGGGCCAGGGCTATCTTCATATATTCAACAGCCAGACGAAAGGTTTTTCCTGCCCCGGCCGAAGCTTTATAGATTTGCAGTTCCGACATTGCATAATTTTTGTTAAAGGTACGAAAAAGCGGTCAGCTGGCCGCTTTTTCGTACCTTTACAAGAAGGAAATAAAACCGACAATCATGATACTACAGGTCTTACTGGTCATATCCATTGTTTTGCAATTCTTTGCCGTAGGAGTGGCCCTGAAACTGATGAAAGTCACCAAATACAATTCTTCCTGGATGCTGCTTACCCTGGGATTCATTTTAATGGCATTCCAGCGAATGGCTGAATTTCTGCCTTATGTCAGTAATTTCAAAAGTGAGGAACTGGGACAGGTTCTGGTCTGGTTCGGAGTGGTTATCTCCCTTTCCTTTGCCGGAGGGGTTTTTCTTATACGCAAGATCTTTGAATACATGGGAAAGGTGGAAGATGAACGGCGGTTAAGTGAAAAACGTTTGTTAAAAGCCATCATCCAGACAGAGGAAAAGGAACGGAAACGATTTGCCAAGGATCTGCATGACGGGCTTGGTCCGCTGCTCTCCACGGTAAAGATGTCGGTTTCTTCCCTGGCCCAGTTGGAACATGATCCGGCTTCGCGGGAAATAGTACAAAATACGGAGATGATCATCAACGAATCCATCAAATCGCTTAAGGAAATCTCCAATAACCTGAGTCCGCATGTGCTGAATAACTTCGGCTTGCAACGGGCCCTTCGCAATTTCATCAATAAGATCAACACAGCCCGGATAATCCGCATCCATCTGGACTCGAACCTGGAAAACGAACGGTTCAACAGCGATATGGAGGTAGTACTGTACCGGGTTTTGTGCGAACTGATCAACAACACGATCAAGCATGCCAAAGCAAAAAACATCCGGATCTGCTTGGTGAAAAAGGGGAAAAACATTACCATTGTATATACCGACGACGGCAGGGGAATGAGTAAAGAACGGACAGCAGAACGGTCATCCTCTGTCAGGGGAATGGGACTCTCGAATATCTTCTCCCGGATCAATTCCATGAAAGGAGAGATAAGCATAGATAGTGAACCCGGCAAAGGCATGCATGTAACTATCAAAGTAAAGACAGACAATGAGTGACATCATTCGCAAACTGATCATCGTTGACGATCACACGCTGTTTCGCAACGGGCTGAAGATTTTGTTAAACAGTCTGAAAGACTACCGGGTGGTAGGAGAAGCAGCCAACGGGGAGGAATTTCTCGAAATTCTGGAACAAACCGAGGCAGACCTGGTATTGCTTGATATTGATATGCCCGTGATGGACGGCATAACAGCTGCCCGCAGGGCGCTGAAAAAATACCCCCAGCTGAAGATCATCACGCTTTCCATGTACGGGGAGGAAGACTATTATTACAAGATGGTCGATTCGGGGGTAAAAGGATTTCTGCTGAAAAATTCAGATCTAAACGAGGTTAAAACCGCCCTGGAAGTCATATACGATGGAGGCAACTACTTTTCCACCGAGCTGCTCCAGAACCTGGTAAACAGCCTGAGAACCAGCACAGCTCCCAAGGAACCGCATACCGAACTGTCAGAGCGGGAAGTGGAAATTCTGATTCTGATCTGCCAGGGGCTTTCGAACCAGGAAATTGCAGACCAGCTGTTTATCTCGAAGCGGACGGTAGACAAACACCGGGCCAATATCCTGGAAAAAAGCGAATGCAAAAACACTGCCCAGCTTGTCATGTATGCCATCAAAAACAAGTTGGTGGAAATCTGATTCAGACATAGCGCCCGGCCACATTCAGGGCCTGACAGCCGTAGGATCCCCCAAACAGATAATAATGATTAAGCAGATGGTATAACTGGTACAACTGCACGCGGTCCTCCCACCCGGGCTCCATAGGAAAAACATGCCGGTAAGCCTGCCAGGCCGCATCGGAAAATCCTCCGAAAAGCATCATCATAGACAGTTCCATTTCCCGGTCGGCATAGTAAGCTGCAGGATCGATCAGGGCCGGACCTTTGCCGGTAAAGAGGTAATTTCCCGACCAAAGATCTCCGTGAATCAGAGAAGCGCCTGAAGTTCCTGGTAACAATTTCGGGAGTCTTTCAGCCAGTCTGAAAAAAACTTCCCGTTCGCCCGGCAAAAAACCGGAACCGATCCGGTTCACGATATCAAGCAACCTGTTCCGGATAAAAAATTCGGTCCAGTTATCACACCAGCTGTTGTTTTGCAGTGTGGTACCGCAATAATTGTTATTCCGGAAGCCAAACCGGCTGTTTACCGGACGGTGCAAACCGGCCAGACCGCGCCCCAGCTTTTTATCCTGCTCCCCCGATGTACCCGCTTTCAAAAACTCCATTATGATAAAACCGGGAAATTCGCCACTGTCGGCTGCCAGAATAACTTCCGGGATCAGCAAATCCTTTCCCGCCCTCATGCGCAGTTCCTTCAGCGCTTCGGCTTCCCGCACAAACATGTCTGAAGCAGCCACCTGGTTCCACTTCAGAAAAAAGTAACCGCAACTGGTCCTCAGTTTCATGCTCCGGCTAATACATCCGCCACCGATATGCTCTTTCCCGTATATGTGGAAACTGCTGCCAAGCAAATCACACAGTTCCGCTTCCAGATACGTATAAAAATGCTGTTCCATATAAGCTGTATGTTCAAATTTAGCAGTTTATACGATAACAGACAAATACCCCGCCCGTCTGTTCCGAACAGACTGCAACAAAAAAAGACCATCTGCAAAAGCAGACAGTCCTTCCCATATTATTTCACCCAGGGCGTGTTATTTTACCTTATCAACAATGGCCTTAAAGGCAACAGGCTGATTAGTGGCCAGATCGGCCAGCACTTTCCGGTTAATATCGATGTTGTTCTTTTTTAATAAACCGATTAACTGGGAATAACTCATCCCCTCCATCCGTGCAGCAGCGTTAATCCGCTGGATCCAGAGTGCACGAAAGTTTCTCTTTTTGGTTTTCCGGTCACGGTAAGCATACTGAAGCCCTTTTTCATAGGTATTCTTGGCAACCGTCCAGACATTTGCGCGGGCACCCCAATTACCTCTGGTGAGTTTGAGGATTTTTTTTCTGCGAGCCCGGGATGCTACATGATTTACTGATCTTGGCATAATTTCATTTTTTGGCAATCAGCGTCCGGATCATTCCGGAACTTTAAAGCTAAATCACCTGGTTTTTAAACTCGTATTACGTTCATTCTTATGAAAAGGAGCTACTTCATGCAAAGCAGAAGCTTT
>JBFWIL010000024.1:0-17889 GCA_050256015.1 Mangrovibacterium sp.
GTATTGATGGATGCAATACCCGGTCCGCTATGGTTCCTGGCCAAAGCCCTGCTGGTGGTTTTTTTGCTTATGTGGCTGCGGTGGACCTTTCCCCGCCTGCGCATTGACCAAATCCTGAGACTGGAATGGAAATACCTGGTCCCCCTCAGCCTGGTCAACCTGCTTATCATGGTACTGATCGTGGTTTTCAGACTGCATTTTTAAACGAAAAAGGAAAATGAACAAAAACAGCTATTTCGGCGGACTTTTCCGGGGAATCCGTTCCCTGCTCAGGGGAATGCGGACCACCATGAAAGTGTATGTCCGCTCCAACGCCACCGAACAATACCCGGAAAACCGCAACAGCCTGGTTTTACCCGAACGATTCCGGGGATCGCTGGTCATGCCCCACAACGAACAGAACCAGCACCGCTGTGTAGCCTGCGGACTGTGCGAAAAAGCCTGTCCGAACGACACCATCGAAATAATCAGCGAACTACAGGAAACGCCGGAAGGAAAAAAGAAAAAGGTACTGAAGACCTACCGTTACAACTTGGGATCCTGCATCTTTTGTCAGCTCTGTGTAAATGCCTGTCCCCACGAAGCCATTTGTTTTGACCGGTCGTTCGAACATGCCGTGTTTAAACGCGACCGGCTTGTGTTAAACCTGAACAGAAAAGGCAGCCATGTAATTGAAAAAAAATAACGTTATGGAACAGATTTTTCAAGCTATTTTGTTTTTCTCCCTGGCCCTGTTCATCTCCGTCTTCTCGGTTATGACGGTGATTACCAGCCGCATCCTGCGTTCGGCTACCTACCTGCTGTTTGTATTGTTCGGCACGGCCGGGCTCTATTTTATGATGGGCTACACTTTCCTGGGTTCGGTTCAGGTCATGGTCTATGCCGGAGGAATCGTGGTTCTATATGTATTCTCCATACTGCTCACCAGCGGGGAAGGCGACCGGGCGGAAAAACTGAAACGGAACAAGTTTATCGCCGGACTGGCATCTGCAGCCGGGGGAGCCGTCATCGTACTGCTGATCACGCTAAACCACCGCTTCCTGCCCACTAGTCAGCCGGAACCCTTGGAACTCGGCATTAAAACCATAGGCCATGCCCTGCTGGGCAGTGGCAGAAACGGTTATCTCCTCCCCTTCGAAGCGGTCAGTATACTGCTGCTGGCCTGCATCGTCGGGGGATTGTTAATTGCACGAAAACGTTAAGACAATGAGTATACACATGGAATATTACCTGATCATTTCGGCTGGCATGTTCTTCGCGGGCATCTACGGATTCTTTGTTCGCCGTAACACCCTGGCTATGCTGATCTCCGTGGAGCTGATCCTGAATGCCACCGATATCAACTTTGCCGTATTCAACCGGTTTTTGTATCCCGACGGACTGGAAGGTCACACATTCGCCCTGTTCTCCATCGCTATCTCGGCAGCCGAAACAGCCGTGGCCATCGCCATAATGATCAACATCTACCGCAATATCCGCAACATCCAGGTGAAAAACCTGAACGAGATGAAAGGCTAGCCACCGCCGGCTTAACACGCCGTAACAGTTGTCCGGGAAAAGAAACTAAAAACCAATTACAGAATAATTACCACCATGGATTATACCCTCCTTATACTGCTGCTGCCTATGGCCTCCTTCCTCCTGCTTGGAATCGGAGGAAACCGCATTAAACCGTTTTGGGCCGGACTGACCGGAACGGTTTTCATCGCGGCAACAGCCCTGCTGAGTTACCTGACAGCCCTGCTTTATTTTACCGCCCCGCGTACAACTGCAGGAACCTATGAAACACTGGTCCCCTATAATTTCAGCTGGCTGAAATTTACCGCCAACCTGCATTTTAATCTGGGTATCCTGCTCGATCCGATCGCCGTGATGATGCTGACGGTCATCTCCACCGTCTCATTGATGGTGCACATTTATTCTTTTGGTTACATGCACGGGGAAAAAGGTTTTCAGCGCTATTACGCCTTCCTCTCACTGTTCTCCATGGCCATGCTGGGATTGGTGACGGCCACCAACATCTTCCAGATGTACCTGTTCTGGGAACTGGTTGGAGTAAGTTCTTACCTGCTCATCGGTTTTTATTATACCAAACCAGCCGCTATTGCCGCCGGCAAAAAGGCTTTTATCGTCACCCGCTTTGCCGACCTGGGATTCCTGACGGGCATTCTCTTTTACGGATACTATACCGGAACTTTCGGTTTTACTCCCGGCCAAGACGCTCTGAAAGCAGGTGGTGCGACCATGCTGCCCCTGGCCCTGGGACTCATGTTTATCGGAGGTGCCGGGAAGAGTGCCCTGTTCCCGCTGCACATATGGCTGCCAGATGCCATGGAAGGTCCAACTCCGGTAAGTGCCCTGATCCATGCCGCCACCATGGTGGTAGCCGGAGTATATCTGGTAGCCCGTATGTTCCCGCTGTTTGTGGGCTATGCCCCCGGAACGCTTGAAATCATCGGCTGGCTGGGTGCTTTCACAGCCCTTTTTGCAGCGGTCATAGCCTGCGTGCAAACCGACATCAAGCGGGTACTGGCTTTTTCCACCATCTCCCAGATCGGCTTTATGATAGTGGCTTTGGGAGTATGCACCGGAATCGAACCGTATGCCGGAGGACTGGGATACATGGCCTCCATGTTCCACCTGTTCACCCACGCCCTGTTTAAAGCCCTACTCTTTCTGGGGGCCGGAAGCATCATCCATGCCGTGCACAGCAACGAGATGAGCGCCATGGGCGGACTGCGGAAATACATGCCCCTTACACACCTCAGTTTTCTTACCGCCTGCCTGGCCATTGCAGGCATTCCTCCTTTCTCCGGATTCTTTTCCAAAGACGAGATCCTGACGGCCTGTTTTGCCTACCATCCGCTGATGGGCTGGCTGATGGGAGGCATCGCCGGACTTACGGCTTTTTACATGTTCCGGCTGTACTACCGGATCTTCTGGGGACAGGAAAATACGCTGTACGCAAAGCACCGGCCAAAAGAAAGCGGATGGAGCATGACAGTCCCGCTGCTGTTCCTGACCGCCATGTGCTGCCTGGCCGGCTGGATACCCTTCGGGAAACTGGTAAGCAGCAACGGACAGGCATATGCTATTGAGCTGGACCTGTCTGTGGCGCTCAGCAGCATCCTTATTGCCCTGGCCGGTATTGCCCTGGCCACACGGATGTATAAAAATCCACAGGCAGTAACCGGTAAACCGGCCGGATGGCGGAGCGAACTGCACCGGGCGGCTCTGAACCGTTTTTATGTGGATGAACTTTATCAATTTATCACCCACCGGATCATTTTCAGGTACATCAGTGCTCCAATTGCTCGCTTTGACCGCCGGGTGATCGACGGATTTTTCAATGCGCTGGCCCGGGGAACCCGTTTTGCAGGTTATGCGATCCGCAACCTGCAAAACGGGCAGATCCAGCAATATGCCCTGGTCTTCCTGCTGGGCGCCCTGTTGCTCATTGTTTACTTAACCCTCACCTTTTAAAGTCAATGATCCTATGAACTTTTTATCGCTTTTTGTACTCATTCCCCTGCTGATGCTGGCCGGACTCTGGGCAGCCCAAAATCCCCGCGCCGTGCGCAGAATCATGGCAGCCGGCAGTTCGGCTCTGCTTATGCTGGCCGCAGGCCTATGCCTGCTTTACCTGGGAGAACGCCGGGCAGGGAATACGGCCCAGATGCTTTTCCGGGCCGACAAGGTTTGGTATGCCCCCCTGCATATCGCCTACTCTGTGGGAATTGACGGTATTTCAGTGGCCATGTTGCTGCTGAGTGCCGTTATTGTTTTCACCGGCACCTTTGCCTCCTGGAGGATGAACGTACAGACCAAAGAATATTTTATCTGGTACACCTTGCTGAGCATGGGCGTCTTCGGCTTTTTCATTTCCGTAGACCTGTTCACCATGTTTCTGTTCTACGAAGTGGCCCTGATCCCAATGTATCTGCTTATCGGAGTCTGGGGCAGCGGGCGGAAGGAATATGCCGCCATGAAACTGACGCTGATGCTGATGGGCGGATCGGCTTTTCTGCTGATCGGCATCCTGGGTATTTATTTCGGAAGCGGGGCAACCACCATGAACATACCGGAGCTTGCACGCCTGCATAACATACCGGTTAGCCAGCAATATATCTGGTTCCCGCTTACCTTCATCGGCTTCGGTGTGCTGGGCGCCCTGTTCCCTTTCCACACATGGAGCCCCGACGGGCATGCCTCGGCCCCCACAGCCGTATCCATGCTCCATGCCGGGGTACTGATGAAACTGGGCGGATACGGCTGCTTCCGCATTGCCATTTACCTGATGCCCGATGCAGCCCGCGAGCTGGGCTGCATCTTCCTTATCCTGACCGCTGTAAGCGTGGTTTACGGAGCCTTCAGCGCCATAGTGCAAACCGACCTGAAATACATCAATGCCTACTCCTCGGTGAGCCACTGCGGACTGGTGCTGTTTGCCGTACTGATGATGACCCGTACGGCTTTCACGGGAGCTATCCTTCAAATGCTCAGCCACGGGCTGATCACCGCTCTCTTCTTTGCCCTGATCGGAATGATTTACGGCCGTACCCGCACCCGCGACATCAGGGAGCTGGGCGGACTGATGAAGATTATGCCCTTCCTGGCTGTTTGCTATGTAATTGCCGGACTGGCCAACCTGGGACTGCCGGGCTTCAGCGGATTCGTGGCCGAAATGACCATCTTTGTAGGCTCCTTTTTGCACACTGATTCCTTCCACCGGCTACTGACCATCCTGGCCGCCAGTTCCATCGTTATTACGGCAGTCTACATCCTGCGGCTGGTGGGCAAAATTCTTTACGGCAATCCTCTTAACCAGGAACACCTGAAACTTTCGGACGCCGGCTGGGATGAGCGTTTTGCCGTGATCTGCCTGGTAATATGCATTGCCGGACTGGGACTGGCCCCCTGGTGGATCAACGATATGATCAGCAACAGCGTACTGCCTGTAAGCCTTCAGCTGCTGCCCTAAAAAAAATCGACTAATCGGAGAATATAAAAAACATGAATTACACCCAATTTTTAGCTATGCGGGAAGAGCTCTCGCTTCTTGCCGTCATTATCATCCTGCTGGTGGTCGACCTGTTTGTAAGTCCAGACGCCCGGAAAAACAAAGGCAAACCTGTACTGAACACGGCCTTTCCCGTACTACTGATGGCCCTGCACACCATCCTTAACCTGATTCCCGGACAGCCGGCCGAAATTTTTGGAGGTATGTACAGGCTGGCGCCTGCCCTAAGCATCGTCAAATCGGTTCTCAGCCTGGGCACGCTGATCATCTTTCTGACGGCTCACCAGTGGATGTCCCGCCAGGATACAGTCTTTAAACAGGGCGAATTTTATGTGCTCATGCTAAGCACCCTGCTGGGCATGTATTTCATGATCTCGGCCGGACATTTTCTGATGTTCTTCATAGGACTGGAACTGGCCTCCGTGCCTATGGCCGCCCTGGTGGCCTTTGACAAATACCGGCACCATTCCGCCGAAGCCGGGGCCAAATACATACTCTCTTCGCTGTTTTCCAGCGGACTGCTGCTCTATGGCATTTCGCTGATCTACGGCACCACGGGCAGTCTTTATTTTGATAAAGTACCGGCTGCTCTTAACGGCAGTGCCCTGCAACTCATGGCTTTTGTCTTTTTCTTCTCGGGCATGGGCTTCAAAATTTCCCTGGTTCCCTTCCACCTTTGGACAGCCGATGTTTATCAGGGGGCTCCCACAGCCGTGACCGGCTTTCTGAGTGTGGTATCCAAAAGCTCGGCCGCCTTTGTGCTGACGATCGTTTTGTTTAAAGTATTTGCTCCACTTGCCGCCCAGTGGCAGGCTGTACTGTACGGGGTAAGCATTGCTTCCATCACCCTGGCCAACCTGTTTGCAATCCGCCAGCAGAACCTGAAACGTTTTATGGCTTTCTCGGCCATCTCCCAAGCCGGCTACATCCTGCTGGGAATGATCGGTGGAAGCACCCAGGGCATGAGCTCTCTTATCTATTACCTGCTGATCTACCTGCTGTCCACCTTAGGCGTATTTGCCGTGCTGGTCATTGTTGAACAGCGAAGCGGCAAAGTAAATATGGACGATTACAACGGCTTTTACCAGACGCATCCAAGACTGGCGGTGCTGATGACCCTGGCTTTGTTCTCCCTGGCCGGAATTCCTCCTTTTGCCGGTTTTTTCAGCAAATTTTTTATTTTTATGGCCGCCTTTCAGGCCGGCTTTCATCTTCTGGTATTTATTGCCCTGCTCAATACGGTGATTTCCCTGTATTATTACCTGCTCATTGTCAAAGCCATGTTTATCAACAAATCGGAAACACCGGTAGCCCCCTTTAAAAGCGACCGGTACAGCCGGGCCGGCATGCTGATTTGCCTGGCCGGCATTGTGGGAACCGGAGTGATGAGCATGGTTTATGAACTGATAAGCCGGTTCAGTTTCGGGATGTAATTACCCTGCATGTTCCAAAGTTATTCTCCTTATAAAAGCAACAGAAGAATATTACCCGGAATTCGGTGTTCCAGGGCCTGGAGGCTACGAACTCAGGCATGAAAAAACAGAGTTACCCGCGGTTCAGCTAAAAGACGGCTTCCATAATTTTCCGGGTGTTGTCGGAAATCCCGTACGTATAAATATGCAGCCCGGGTACCCGATGCGCCACCAGGTCTTTAGCCTGCTGTACGGCCCAGTCTGTGCCTACCTGTTTGGCCTGTTCGTTGTTTTTGCATTTGCCCAGTTCCACAGCCAGTTCCTGGGGCAGGTCAATATGAAAGATCTTGGGCAGTACGGTGAGCTGGTTTACCAGATTAATGGGCTTAATGCCCGGGATAATAGGGACAGTGATACCCTTGACCCGGCAGCGGTCCACAAAATCGTAATACACCTGGTTATTGAAAAACATCTGGGTAACGATATAGTCGGCCCCGGCATCGACTTTCTGCTTCAGGTACGCAAAATCGGTTTCCAGATTGGGCGCTTCAAAATGCTTTTCCGGATAGCCGGCCACCCCAATGCAGAAGTCGAGCGAACTGGAATTTTTCATATCCCGATCCAGATATTTCCCTTCGCGCAGGTTGACAATCTGTTCTACCAGCTCATTGGCATGAGTATGTCCGTCGGGTTCCGGACGGAATACTGACTCATTCTTGTTGCCGTCACCCCGCAAAGCCAGCACGTTGCTGATGCCCATGAAATTCAGATCGATCAGCACATGCTCCGTCTCACTTCTGGTAAAGCCTCCGCAAAGAATGTGAGGGACCACGGGAATGCCGTATTTATGCTGAATGGCTGCTGCAATGGCCACCGCACCGGGCCGTTTGCGCATCACCTGCCTTTTGACGGTCCCGTCGGGCATTTCCCTGTACACCATCTCATCCCTGTGGGTGGTGATGTTGATATACCGGGGCTGAAAATCGAGCAGGTTTTCAATGGTCCGGTAAATGTTACCCGCATCGTTCCCCTTCAGCGGGGGAAGAATCTCAAAAGAAAAAATGGTTTTATCAGTCTTCCGGATGAAATCTATTACCTTCATACTATTGATTATTTCACTTACAAAAATACACAGCAAATGCTGCTAAAACAAAATCCTGGCTCTGCATTTTAACTGACAATGCTAAGGTTTTTACATTTCCGGTCAAATACGGACATCCGGCGACTGCCGAACAGAACACGTAATTCCGGATTTCCATGAATCTTTGATACCAAACCCATACCGGTTCCTGTTTTTCACCACAAAAAATCCCGTTACAGCCCCTTATAATTCAGGTTGACCGGCAGAAACTGTTCGGCCAGTTCTATGGGAACTCCCTTCCGCCGGGCATAATCTACTACCTGATCTTTTCCAATTTTTTCCAGGCTGAAATAACGCGACTGGGGATGGGCAAAGTACTGGCCGCAAACGGAAGCATTCGGGTGCATGGCATAATGTTCGGAAAGCTCAATGCCAATCTTCTCCACCCCTAACAGACGGAACAGGTTTTCCTTTTCGTGATGTTCCGGGCAGGCCGGATACCCTATAGCCGGACGGATGCCCTGGTATTTCGCCCGGAAAACATCTTCCATGCTCAGGTTTTCATCTGCAGCATATCCCCAGTATTCCCTGCGGACCTTTTCATGAAGCAGTTCTGCAAAAGCTTCGGCCAACCTGTCGGCCAGGGCCTCCAGCATAATGGCACTGTAATCGTCGTGATCGGCCCGGAACCGGTCTATCCACTGCTCCATGCCTATTCCGGCAGTAACAGCAAAAGCTCCGCAGTAATCGGTATTCACGTCGGCCGGGGCTACAAAATCGGCCAGACAGTAGTTGGGCAAACCTTCTTTCTTTTTTTCCTGCTGACGCAGATGAAAAAAACGTCCGCTTTCACTGATACGGGCCTCATTTTCAAACAACACAATATCGTCGCCTTCCGAATGAGCGGGCCATATGCCGTATATACCACTGGCCTGCAACATCTTCTCCTCCTCAATAAGATCGAGCATACGCCGGGCATCAACATAAAGCTTCCGGGCCTGTTCACCTTGCTGTTCATCCTGCAGGATGTCAGGAAAACGGCCTTTCAGTTCCCAGACAAAGAAAAAGAAACTCCAGTCGATGTATTTACGAAGCTCGGCTATGGGAAAATCGATCAGCTCATGAATACCGGTTTGCCTCGGTTTACAGATCTCCTTCTTACTCCAGTCTATCTGAAAGCGGTTGGCCCGCGCTTCTTCCAGGCTAAGGTATTCCTTCGGCTTCCGCCGGCCCTGAAACTGCCTGATATGCCCGTATTCCTCCTGCACCGAGCGGATATAATCCGCATTCCTGGAGATCAGGTTGGAAACAACACGTACTGTACGGCTGGCATCTTTGACATAAACCACCGGATGAGAATAGTTGGGTGCAATTTTCACCGCCGTATGAATTTTGGAAGTGGTGGCTCCGCCAATCAGCAGAGGTTGAGTGAATTCCTGACGCTCCATCTCGGAAGCCACATGGGTCATAATCTCCAGGGAAGGCGTAATGAGCCCGCTCAGGCCAATGATATCAACCTGTTCCCGCCTGGCAGTTTCAAGGATGGTCTCTGTGGGCACCATCACGCCCAGATCAATCACCTCATAGTTATTGCAAGCCAGTACCACACCTACAATATTCTTGCCAATATCGTGCACATCGCCTTTCACCGTGGCCATCAGTACTTTGCGTTGCCGGGTCTGCTGATTTTTGTATTTATCCTTGTCCTTTTCAATATAGGGCAACAGGAAAGCCACGGCTTTTTTCATCACACGGGCCGATTTAATTACCTGGGGCAGAAACATCTTCCCAGAACCGAACAGTTCCCCCACCATATTCATCCCGTCCATCAGGGGACCCTCGATGATGCTGAGAATAGGTTCATACAAAGGCAGGGCCGCTGTAAGGTCTTCTTCAATATAATCGGGGATACCCTTAATCAGGGCATGCTGCAACCGTTTCTCCAGCGCCAGTTCCCTCCAGGCAGTTTTATGCACCTTCTTCCCTTCCTCCTGCTTCAGGCTCTGGGCAAATTCCAGCAGCCGTTCGGTTGCATCGGGACGCCGGTTCAGCACCAGATCTTCCACTTTTTCCAGCAACTCTTTAGGAATCTCGTCATAAATCTGCAGCATACCGGGATTCACAATACCCATATCCAGTCCGGACCGCACGGCATGGAAGAGAAAAACAGAATGGATAGTCTCGCGTACAAAATTATTTCCCCGGAAAGAAAAGGATACATTGCTCACACCCCCGCTGGTACGGACGTAAAGCAGGTTGGCCTTGATCCAGCGAACGGCGTTGATAAAATCCACGGCATAGTTGTTGTGTTCCTCCATACCCGTTCCAATAGTCAGTATATTAGGATCAAAAATAATATCCTCGGGCGGAAACTGTATCTTTTCGGTGAGCAGCCGGTAAGCCCGCGCACAGATTTCTATGCGACGCTCAAAACTGTCGGCCTGCCCTTTCTCATCGAAAGCCATAACGACCACAGCCGCTCCGTAGCGTCTGATTTTCCGGGCCTGTTCCAGGAAAGTCTTCTCCCCCTCTTTAAGGCTGATTGAATTGACAACGGCCTTCCCCTGCAGGCATTTAAGTCCCGCTTCAATCACTTCCCACCTGGAGGAATCGACCATCACAGGTAAACGGGCAATATCGGGTTCGGCCATCAGCAGGTTCAGAAAGGTCACCATTTCCTTTTTTGCATCGAGCATGGCATCGTCGAGGTTGACATCAATCACCTGGGCTCCGTTCTCCACCTGTTCCCGGGCCACAGCCAGGGCTTCCTCATACTTTTCCTCACGTATGAGACGGGCAAACCTGCGGGAACCCGAAACATTGCAGCGTTCGCCTATATTGATAAAATTGGTATCCGGGGTAAGGGTCACCGGTTCCAGTCCGCTAAACCGGGTCAGATGATCATTCCCGACTCTTTTATGCGGCCGGGCAGCAGCCGCTATTCCGGCAAATTTACGGATATGATCCGGGGTGGTACCGCAACAGCCTCCGATGATATTCACCAAACGGTTGTCGAGGAAATCCTTGACCTGCACGGCCATTTCCCCGGGTGTTTCATCATACTCACCAAACTGATTGGGTAATCCGGCATTGGGATACGCACTAACATAAAATGGCGCTTTTCGTGCCATCTCGGCCAGGTAAGGGCGCATATCCCTGGCCCCCAGGGAACAATTCAGTCCGATGCTTAACAGGTCGACATGCCGCATGGAATTCAAAAAAGCTTCCACGGTCTGCCCGGAGAGGGTGCGTCCGCTGGCATCAGTAATGGTGCCGGAAACCATGACCGGAAAACGGATATCCCGCTTTTCCATGGCTTCTTCAATGGCAAACAGGGCAGCCTTGGCATTCAGCGTATCAAAAATGGTTTCCACCAGCAACAGGTCGACCCCGCCGTCCAGCAGTCCCTCGATCTGCTCCCGGTAGGCTTCCTTTACCGCATCGTAATCGGTTGCCCGGTAGCCCGGATCATTCACATCGGGCGAAAGGGAAAGGGTTTTGTTGGTAGGTCCCAGAGCTCCCGCAACAAAGCGGGGTTTTCCCGGGGTTTTCACCGTATAGGTATCGGTGGCTCTTCGGGCAATGCGTGCAGATGCCATATTCATGGCATAAACCCAGGCTTCGGTATGGTAATCGGCCTGGGATATCCGGTTGGCATTGAAAGTATTCGTTTCAATAATATCGGAACCGGCTTCCAGAAAAGCTTTATGAATTTCCAGGATCAGATCAGGCCGGGTTATCGACAGCAGATCGTTGTTCCCGAAAAGTTCGTTTTTCAACTCCCGGAGTTCCCCGTTCCGGAAATCTTCCTCCTTCAGCCCGTATTTCTGGATCATGGTACCCATAGCCCCGTCAAGCACTAACACGCGCTTTTCCAAAGCTTCCCGGATCTTATGTATGTTACTCATATTATGCTGTTTTTAAAAAAAACCTGCTTGCATCTTCTCCTGTTAAAGAACGGATCAAACCGCAAAATACCCCGTTTGCGAAATAAAAACAATACCCCTGTGGTAACAAACCAAACGGCATTAAAATCAATTTATATGCGCATCAGCGCATGCAACTGTTGGAGAAGTGCATCCGGCTCAAATGAAAGAGAAGAAATGTATGAACCTTTTTCATGTTATCTGCGGTGAGTCAATATTCCGGATACAAAATTAATGTCAAAACGGATCATTATCAAATTTTCCGGACAATATGCTGCAAATTTTATCAAAGACATCCTTTTTTCATAACCTTTAGCGAACACAAACAAAATGGCCGGTTCGTATTTGCCGGCAAACCGGATTTTGTACGGTCAGTGATTTTTGGTAATCAGCAGTTTATCAATCCGGTTTCCATCCATATCGACCACTTCAATCGTATAACCCGCATACTCCACCTTATCACCTGTTTTCGGAATATTGCTGATTTGCTCGAACACAAAACCGGCAACGGTGGAATAATCGATTTTTTCGAAATCGATGGTAAAATTCTCAATCACTTCAACCAGCGTTTCAATAGGGGCATCGCCGTTCACCAAAACGGACTGATCATCCCGTTTAAACACATCGGGTTCATAGTTCTCCCCCTCATCAGGAATTTGTCCCACAATGTTTTCAATAATGTCGTGCAAAGTAATAATACCTTCCAGTCCGCCATATTCATTCACCACCACACAGAGATGGATTTTCCGGAGTCGCAACTGATTAAGCACCCGTTTGGCATCAGCATTTTCGGGAACAATGACCGGCTGAACCAACAGGCCCTTAAAGGACCTGTCACGACCTTCACTTTTTGCCCGGAAAAAATCTTTCAGATAGAGCACCCCCTTAAAATTATCCAGGTTTCCTTCACTGCAGATTACCTTGCTGTGCTGAATCCCGGATATTTCACGAATCAGTTCCGGTTCCGGCCTGGCCAAATCAATCCATTCAATATCGGTACGGTGGGTCATAATATGTTTGGCCTTTTTATCGGAAAAATAAAAAACCTTTTCGTGCATGCTGTTCTGCTCTTTGCCGATTACTCCCTCATAAGAAGCCAGCCGGATCATCTGCCGTAATTCGGCCTCAGTCATGTGTTCTTTCCGCATTTTTACACCGATCAGCCGGCTAACCATGTTGGTTGAAACGGAAAGCAGTTTAACGAAAGGGAAGAAAACCGCACTAAATGCATAAATCACCGGAGCTACCAACACGGCTATGGATTCGGGTTTGCTAAGCGCCAGTGTTTTGGGAACCAGTTCGCCTATAACAATGGAAACATAGGTAATCAGGATAACCGTCAGTGTAAGGGCAATCTGGTGAGCACAGGAACGTGTCAGTTCCATATGCATAAACAGCGGGGTTACATCATCCGCAATGTTCATTCCACCGTACACTCCTGTAACAATCCCTATCAGGGTGATACCTACCTGAACGGCCGAAAGGAAGTTCCCGGGGTTGGCCAGCAGGCGCAAGGCAACTACGGCCCCTTTGCTTCCCTCATAACGAAGTTGTTCCAAACGGGTTTTTTTACTCGAAACCAAAGCGATTTCAGACAGGGAAAAAAAACCGTTCAACAAAATCAGGATGCCCAGTATAGCTATTTCCATAAACTCAAATGTACAGAAAAAAACAAAACAATATATTTTCTACCTTTGCAGCAAACCGCATCGATCCATGGAAAACCAACTGCAGTTATACAATACGCTAAGCCGCAGGAAAGAGATTTTTAAACCCCTGCACCCCGGAAAAGCCGGATTGTATGTCTGTGGCCCAACCGTTTACGGAAAGGCCCATCTGGGACATGCCCGTTCGGCGATCACCTTCGATTTGCTTTACCGGTATCTAAAACATCTTAATTACAAAGTCCGTTATGTGAGAAACATTACCGATGTAGGCCATCTGGCAAATGATGCCGACGAGGGAGAAGACAAGATCCAGCAAAAGGCGAAGCTGGAAAAGCTGGAGCCTATGGAGGTAGTACAGCTTTACATGAATTATTATGAGAAGGCCATGGAGCAACTGAATGTGTTGCCACCCAGCATTGAACCCCGGGCAACCGGGCATATTCTGGAGCAGATGGAAACAGTGGAAAAGATTCTGGCCTCGGGCTATGCCTATGAAAGCAACGGTTCGGTTTATTTTGATGTAAAGAAATATGCCCGTAAACACCCCTACGGACAACTATCCGGCAGGAAGATCGAAGATTTGCAGGCGAATACCCGTGAACTGGAAGGACAGGATGAGAAACGCTCTCCCCTTGATTTTGCTCTCTGGAAAAAGGCCTCCCCCTATCACATCATGCGCTGGCCTTCCCGCTGGGGAGAAGGATTTCCCGGCTGGCACCTGGAATGTACAGCCATGAGCAGCAAATACCTGGGTGAATCTTTCGACATTCACGGCGGAGGCATGGATTTATGTTTTCCGCATCACGAAGCGGAAATGGCCCAGGCCCGGGCTGCATACGGGCATGACTCAGTTCGTTACTGGATGCACAACAACATGATCACCCTGAACGGACAAAAAATGGGAAAATCGCTGGGCAATGCCATTGCCCTGGATGAATTCTTCTCGGGAAAACACCCCCTGCTTGAAAAAGCATGGTCGCCCATGACCATCCGTTATTTTATGCTCACGGCCCATTACAGGAGCACGCTTGATTTTTCCAACGAAGCCCTGCTAGCGGCGGAAAAAGGTCTGGAAAGGCTGTTGAAAACCATTGATACACTGGACCGGCTTGAGGCAGGAAAACAGACAAGCATTGCGGTGGATGCGCTGAGATATAATTGTTATGCAGCCATGAACGACGATCTGAATACGCCTGTGGTACTGGCTCATCTTTTTGACGGTGTACGGCTAATAAACGCAGTTACTCTTGGCAGGGAAAGTATCTCTGCCGAAGGAATAAGGGAGCTGAAAAAACTGTATTCCATTTTTGTTTTTGATCTTCTCGGGCTGCAAAAAAACCAGCAGACCAACCTGTCGGGAACCGAAGCTTACGCCGGCGCGGTAAACCTGCTGCTGCAGTTTCGTTTGCAGGCTAAGGCAGAAAAAAACTGGTCGACAGCCGATAAAATAAGGCAGGAACTGGAAAAGCTGGGCTTTGAAATAAAAGATACCAAAGAAGGTTTTACCTGGAAATTAAAAGAATAACAACCAATTCATACCGAATCAACCATCATAAAAAATTCAATAAAAATGGCTGTAACCCGTTTCGGTGTATCTCTTGAAGAAGAACTGCTGAAAGCTCTTGACCAGTATGTTCAGGACAATGCCTTTGCCAACCGTTCTCAGGCCATACGTTTCCTTATTGAAAAAAATCTGGTCGAAAAAAAATGGAAATGTGATAACATTGTCGCCGGAGCGGTTACTTTGGTCTACCATTCTGACAGAAAGGATATCCATACCCATTTGCAAAAAATTCAGTCGGATTCCAGAGAATTCATTCTTTCTTCGCAGATTTTTTACCTGGGAGATCACTGCCTGGAAATTGTCGCCGTAAAAGGTCCCTCCTTCAGGCTTACCGGACTTGCCGATTTACTGATTGCCGTTAAAGGTATTGAACACGGAAAACTGATCATGAGCAAAGTAAAATAATTTTTTTTATATGGTGTTACTTTTTTATATATTCGTGCCACAACAATTCAAAACACAACAGACAAATGAACATCCGATTTTATCTTTTATCTTTCATCTTTCTTTTCAGTCAGGGATTAAAAGGACAAAGCATCCGTGGCGTTGTCTGCGACGGACTGCAGCAACTGCCACTGGAAGGTGCTGCGGTTGTCATTCCGGAACTAAAAAAAGGAACAGTAACCGACACACGGGGAGAATTTGTCTTTTCTGATCTGCCGGAAGGAGAATACCTTATCCGGATAAGCTTCCTGGGGTACGGCACGGTAAAACAGGAAGTGTGCACCGGAACCCGGACAAACGTAAGTCTGCTTCCGGAAAGTTATATGCAGGAACAGGTGGTGGTAACAGCCAATAAGGTGGAAACCAGTCGCGATCAGGTTCCGTTGACCATCTCCACAATAAGTCGGGAACAAATTGAACAGAGTGGGGAAACCAATGTTTTACCGGTAATCAGCCGGCATGTACCTGGACTTTTTATCACGGAAAGAGGGATTTCCGGTTTTGGAATTTCATCCGGGTCGGCCGGGAAAATCAGTATCCGGGGAGTGGGCGGATCGGACAGTTCGTTTCCCGTTCTTGTTTTGATTGACGGACAACCCCAGTTTGTAGGTATTTTTGGTCATTCCATTCCAGACAGCTACAGCAGTTCGGACATTGAGAAAGCGGAAATAATTCGTGGTCCGGCTTCCATACTATACGGTACCAACGCCATGGGCGGGGTCATCAACCTGATCACCAGGAAAAATAACCGGGAAGGTTTCAGTTTCCGGGGAAATGGAATGACCGGCAGCCACGGCACATGGAAACTAAACGGATCTGCGGCCTGCAAAAGCGGTAAGCTTAGTCTGCTGGGTTCCTGGAACCACGACCAGACCGACGGACACCGGGCAAATTCAGATTTTCGTCTGGACAATGGTTTTCTGAAAGCAGACTACGAGTTTAATCAGTATATTTCGCTGACGGCCAATGCCAGCCGGAGTGATTTTAAAGCGTATGATCCGGGCTCAATTTACGAAGAAGACCCTTCGGTTTACGACAACAAAAGCTTCTGGGCGGATATTGTGCGAACCAATTATTATTTCACACTGTCAAACAAATACGAAAAGGCAGAAGGAGGACTGAAAGTTTATTATATGCATGGCGATCACATGATAAGCAACGGCCCGGAAGAGGACTGGAATTCCCTGGATGAAAATTTAGGATTCAGCTTTTACCAGGGATTGCGGCTGTTTCCCGGAAACCTGATCAGCCTGGGTGTGGAATCGAAAAAGTACGGCGGACAGGGTTCGCCTGTATCAGGACTGGGCGGAGAACTTTCTTCCTATAACGACCGCTGGATAAGTGTAACCGAAACAGGTGGTTACCTGATTGTGCAGCATGAATTAGGGAACAGGCTTTCCATTAATTCAGGTATACGGTACGAACACCATGAACTGTTCGGAAGCGAATGGATACCGCAGTTTGGAGCAGCTTATAGCCTGGACTGGAATACCAAACTGAAAGCTTCCGTTTCCAAAGGCTACCGAAGTCCTTCGGTACGCGAACTGTACCTCTTCCCCTCCGCCAACCAGGATTTGCTGCCCGAGCGCATGTGGAATTACGAACTGGGACTGACCCGGTACTTTCTGAACAGGCGACTGACAACAGAAATGCATCTGTTCCTGGCCAAAGGTGACAACCTTATTATGCTTGTTCCAAATCCATCCCCTCCGCCACAAAAACAGAACAAGAATTCCGGTGATTTCAGCCATAAGGGTATTGAACTGGAAGCTATCTTTCGGCTTTCATCCAAAATAAGCCTGAACAGCAACTACAGTTATCTGGACATGGATTCCCCGAAGGTTTCTGC
Organism: Mangrovibacterium sp.; assembly: GCA_050256015.1. GTDB lineage: Bacteria > Bacteroidota > Bacteroidia > Bacteroidales > Prolixibacteraceae > JBFWIL01. The sequence goes on from JBFWIL010000024.1 coordinate 16,964, forward strand.
TCCCCGTAATCAGTTTTTCCTCGGTGGGGATTTTCACAGGGGAGCCTTCTCCTTTCACACTAACATTCAGTATATCAACCACCTGTATACCTGTCTTGATCCGGAAGATACGCAAACCTACCTGCTGGCCGGAGCTGGGTTGAGCTACCGCATTAACCGGAATTTAAAATGGTCTGTTTCCGGTGAAAATTTACTGGATACGGATTATCAGACCCAGTATGGTTATCCTATGCCGGGCATTACGGTATTTACAGGATTGAATATCAACCTGTAAAAAGTTGTGTTTCTCCGGACCCCGAAAAACAGGTTAGCCGGTTTAAAAAAATAAGCTCCGCAGTCCCTGAATGCTTCAAATTCAAAGAAGTTGAATTTATTACTGACCATTTTCCAGTTCCAGCCATACCGGACAATGGTCGGAATGGACTGCGCCTGGCAAAATCCCTGCATCGGCAATACAGGATCTAAGCGACTCTGTAACCAAGTGATAGTCAATACGCCAGCCTTTGTTCCTGGCACGTGATCCGGCCCGGTAGCTCCACCAGGAATAATGGCCGGGAGCACTGACCATTTCCCGGAAACTGTCAATATAGCCTTCGTTTGTGAATTGCCGGAACCATTCCCTTTCTTCCGGCAAAAATCCGGAAGTTTTCTGTTGTTTTTCCGGATTATGGATATCGATCCACAGCCGGCAGATATTAAAATCGCCGGAAATAACCAGCCGGGGATGATGCTGACGCAACCGGTTCAGATAAGCCTGAAAATCGGCCAGAAAATCCATTTTAAAGGCCTGGCGCGGCCCCCCGGCAGTTCCGGAAGGGAAATATACACTGATGACAGAAAATGACTCGAAATCAGCCCGGATTACCCTTCCTTCTCTATCATATTTTTCCACACCCATGCCGTACTCCACTTCCCGGGGTGTTTTC
>JBFWIL010000025.1:0-17872 GCA_050256015.1 Mangrovibacterium sp.
GCTTAAATACAGCAACCAGGAAAACCCCGGCTGGTACGGTAAAAACCTTCAGCTTTATGCCGGCGATGGTACCCTTTTGTGTACCGATACCATCCGTTGCTGGTTTGATTGGCCCCATTATAAAACCTGGATAGAAGATGATGAACATACTTCTAATTCAAACAGTACAAATAACAGAGGGGGCGCCGGCGACTGGTATTGCTACCGTCTTGCAGAGACCTATCTGTTGCGGGCCGAAGCCAAATTCTATAAAGGAGACATTCCGGGAGCAACAGCCGATGTAAATAAAATCAGGGAACGGGCGGGATGCACTCAGCTGTATTCTTCAGTAACAATAGGCGATATTATGGACGAGCGTGCACGCGAGTTATGGATGGAAGAATGGCGTTTCACGGAGCTGAGCCGTGTTTCGTACTGTCTTGCCCTGAGCGGTCAGGCCGACGAATGGGGAAACACCTACCCGGTCGGTAATTTGTCAGAAAACAGCTACTGGTTTCAGCGAATTGAGCATTATAATAATTACTATAATAAAGGAGGGGTAACCGTAAAAAACCGTTACTTTACGATGGCTGCACACAATATTTACTGGCCCATCCCCAGGTCGGCAATAGATGCCAACCGTGATGGCCAACTCCGTCAAAATCCGGGTTACGACGGTTATGACCCCGGCATACCCATGTGGGAAACCTGGCAGGAGGCTGTTGCCGACGAGGAAACTACGAGCAGATAAATAATTTACTCTTTGTGTCCTGTATACGAGATAATAAATCGTGTATTACTAATTACCACCGTTACAATTACGGTGGTAATTAGTGTCGCGATAAAGCAATTGACTATACTTGGTTGAAGTAGTTTATCTATCAGGAGATATATGTGCAGAATTGCATATCTTCATGAAAACGTGTTATTCAAAGTAATTCATGATCCGGTAGCCCCCGTCGCGCAGGTATTCATCCTTTTTCATCAGTCTGATGTCGGCTCCCATCATGTCTTTGATCAGTCCGTCCAGGTCGTATTCCGGCTTCCAGCCCAGTTGTCTTCTGGCTTTGGAAGCATCCCCGATAAGCAGGTCCACTTCCGTGGGACGGAAATACTGCGGGTCTACAGCCACCACCGGTTTTACGTTCGCTCCCGCTCGGCAGGCCGCAACGGACTTTTGGATGTTGTGCAGGTTCCGTTCCCCTGCTTTCTCGCGGAACTGCTTTTCGTCTATCCCGGTTAAATAACCCTTTTCATCGATCCCTTCTCCGCTGAAACTGATTTCCAGCCCTATTTCGGCTGCTGTCCGTTTAATGAACTCGCGTATGGAGGTGGTAATGCCGGTGGCAATGACATAATCATCAGGCTTTTCCTGTTGCAGGATCAGGTGCATGGCCCGGATGTAGTCCTTGGCATGGCCCCAGTCGCGCCGGCTCGACAGGTTACCCATGAAGATGGTCTGTTGCATGCCCAGGGCAATGCGACTCATGGCCCGTGTTACCTTGCGGGTTACAAAGGTCTCTCCCCGTACGGGCGATTCGTGGTTAAACAAGATGCCGTTGCTGGCATGCATGCCGTAAGCTTCCCGGTAGTTCACGGTGATCCAGTAGCCGTACAGTTTGGCTGCCGCATAGGGTGAGCGCGGATAGAAAGGCGTCTTTTCTGTCTGCGGCACTTCCTGCACCAGCCCGTACAGTTCGGAGGTGGATGCCTGGTAGATGCGGGTCCTGGCGGCCAGGCCCAGCAGTCTTACGGCTTCCAGGATGCGCAGCGTCCCTATTCCGTCGGCATTGGCCGTATACTCCGGGGTTTCGAAGCTCACCTTTACATGACTCATGGCAGCCAGGTTGTAAATTTCATCGGGCTGCACCTCCTGTATGATGCGGGTCAGGTTCATACTGTCGGTCAGGTCGCCGTAATGCAGAATGAGCTTGCGGTTCTCCACATGCGGATCCTGGTAGAGGTGGTCAATGCGGTCGGTGTTAAACAGGGAAGCCCGGCGCTTGATACCGTGCACCTGGTATCCTTTTTTCAACAGGTATTCGGCCAGGTAAGCCCCGTCCTGGCCTGTGATTCCCGTGATAAGAGCAGTCTTCATAAGTAATTGGGTTATCTTGAAAAAATAGTATTATTAAAAAAATTCCTGGCATTCAGGACCGGCTCAGCTGAAATCCCGAATCCGACAGACGAAGGTCCACAAAACGGGCCAGCCCGTTGGGCGGATCGTTTTGCAGGTTCGTACGGATGCGTGCCGCCGCCTCCGGATCCTTAGCCAGGATGAGCAGGTAACCGCCCCCTCCGGCTCCGAGCAGTTTCCAGCCGGCCGCCTGGTCCGCGATGCGGCTGATCACCTGCTGCACTTCCGGCGGGTTGGTGCCGGCATCCAGGAGGCAGTTCAGCTCCCAGGAGCGAGCAATCTTCCGGGCCAGCTCTTGGTAGTTGTTTTGCTGTATGGCTTCAAAGGTCTGTCTGGTATGCGCTTTCATCTCCCGCAGAATGTCCAGATGGCGGCCCGAGTTCAGGAACATGCCCCGTACAATCTCGGCCAGGATTCCTTTGGCCACCCGGGTTATGCCCGTGTAGTACAGTAACATGGAGTTGCTGTATTCCGGCAGGCTGAACAGCCGGTCGGGCAGCCAGCGCACGATGGGCGACTGTTCCGGTCCCGGTTTCGACTGCAGGTATTTGATTCCCGGAAGCAGTCCGCCAAACTGGTCCTGCCAGCCCCCGCCGGTGGTCAGCAGCTGCTCGAGGCCCAGGGTACGGTTGCCTATTTCCGTCCGGTCCCAGTTCAGCGAGGCAAAGTCAGCCAGCGTACCCAGTATCGTTGCTGCCAGTATGGAACTGGTGCCCAGCCCGGAGCCTTTGGGAATTGCCGAGAGCAGCGTTATTTCCATGCCCCCGCCAAAATCGCGCAATTGTTCTTTCAGGGAAGCATACCTCCCCGAACAAAAGCCCGGGTGAAAGCCCGCCAGCATCAGGGCCGCCCGGGGAATGGCAAAAGCCGTGCCCACCCCGCCGGCCGGCGAGAGCTGTTCGTAAGAAGTAACGACCTCCCGCGCTCCCAGGTCGATGGAGCGCAGCACGATCTCATGTTTTTCCGTAGGTTTGATAAACACCTGCAGTGGCGGTTGTCGGTTCAGCTCTACCGCCGCGTTCACCACGCCGCCCCCTTCGATGAGGCAGTAAGGCGGCGTATCGGTCCACCCTCCCGCCAGGTCGATGCGTGCCGGACTCCGTCCCCACACAATCTGGTCGTCCGGCACCTTACAGCGGGGCAGCACTGGCTGCTGCCGGAAACGGTCCAGGATAGCTTCCCGCAGTATGCGGAAAGCCTCCTGTTCCTCTGCGGTCTTGTTTTCTCCCCTATAATGTTGTACCCGGTGCCTGAACATGCGGTTGTGAATGCGCAGCAGCGCATTTTCCGAATCAGGTAACCGTTGCGGCAGGTCCGTTCTGTTTATTGCCCATTCCCGGGCCAGGCAGTCCAGGTCAGACTGGTAAAACACGCTCTTCCGGTAGTTATCAGCCAGTTTGGGCAGGTTGGCTGCCCGGAATGTTTCCCGCTGTTTTTGCCATGCGTACAGGTCGGCCCGGGAGCTGAGCTCCGCTGCCGACAGCCTGGGGCCTTTCAGCCAGCGGCCGGCTAATTCTTTATTTGGCGCTCCGTTCCCGCAAATCCAGCCAATCAGCCTTTCCGCCTCCTGCACATTTTCCGGCAGCGGGAATAAAGGAGCCAGCTGAATATCCACATCCTCCGAGAAAGCGTCCCCGGGACTGATACCCCGTTTCTCCAGCCATTGCTGGAGGGGCTGTTCCATCCAGTGTGTATGCCGTTCAGACACTTTCCCGCTGAACGTGTCGGTAAAGCCGTAGGGGCGCAGGCAGTATCTGCCGTCAACCGGCATCATGTCGATGCAGCAACCCTCGGGCAGTTCAAGTTTCCAGTTGTTTTCCGGAATGCCTGTCAGAATATGCCGGCTGTTAAGTTTCCAGGAAGCCGGTACGCAGGCATTCTCAATCCATATCTGCCGGTTTTCCCTGGTAAAAGGACCGGTAAAGGCGTTCTGTACAAATATGGAAGGATGCGGTTTTATGTTACGGCTCCAGATGGCCCGCTGGTCGAGCACCCGGTTCTGTATCTGCAACATCGACTGCAGCATGTCGCTCCCCGTGCCAAAATGATAAAAGGCACCTTCTTCCAGGGGAAGTATTTTTACTGTCAGCTTGCCTATTTCCGGCTCATGACAAGCCGGCTTTCGCCCCATAGCCGGTCCGAACTGTCCGTACAGGTCGTAATGGCTTGGTACGTCATCCGGGAAGCCACCGGTTTCAAGGCTCCACCCGCACCGCCTGTTCAGTATTTTTACGGCCCGGTCGTTAAGCAGCCATATGCCGATATCCATCATGAAGTAATAGTCGGGCGCCAGATCGCGGATGCGCTCCACCGAAGGTTTTTGCAGCATAAACTCCAGCGTTTCGGGGCGCTGCCGGTCGCAGAAAAACACCCCGTGTTTAGCCGACTGCTGCGGACTGATCCACAAACCGAAACAGATCACATCGGCTTCCGACAGCTGCGGGAGCCGGTCCCCGGCAGTTATCAGCACATCTCCGCTGGCCACCAGCGTATGCATGCCTGCCGGCGCCTGTTGCAGGATGCGTTCGTACAGAGGCAGCTGAATGTCGAGCAGGGTCTGGTTGATCTGCTGTCCCCGCTGCCAGCGGAATACCGGTACCGGCGTCAGTATTTTTCCCACCGGCGCATAAGCCGGCAGCCTCCGGCTTTGTCCGCCTGCATGCAGTATGATCCGTTTCCCGGCTTTCAGCCAGTCCGCGAAATCTGTTTCCGGCTCCTCCTGCTGCCAGGCCCGGTAAAGCATCCAGCTCGTTCCGCCTCCCGAGCCCACCCGGGCTCCGCCCGGATCGCATTCTGCCATCCACCGTTCCTGTGGTTTCCCGGTCAGCTTGAAAAAAGAGCCGGTCAGCGATTCCGGCATGGAAATAAGGTAGTTATGCATGAATGGTTTTTTAAAATTCGGGTGCTGACCTCCGGGGTATGCCATTGTCCGGCCGGCATGTGGATTCAGGTTTAATTATGTATTGTGTTAAGCTTAAAATATTTCCGCATAAGCAACACATACAGCACCCCCAGCACCCCCAGCACGGCGGTAAAATAAAACCACCGGAAAGAAGGAAAGACCAGCAGCAGTCCGGCTGCAATAAAAGCCTGTAAAACCATGTACAGGGAAGACACCAGTACATGCGGAATTTTCAGCTCGTTGGCCATGAGCTGGTAGGCATGTTTGCGGTGTGCCTCAAAAATGTTTTCCCGGAGCATCAGCCGGTGAATGATGGTACACACGCTGTCCACCCCATAGACGGCAAGCAGCAGGATATAACGAATATCCCCGGTTTTCAGCATCAGCAGGCCCAGCAGGAAAACCACGATAAAAGCGATGGAAATAGCCCCCACATCTCCGGCGAAACACCTGGCCCGGGTTCTGAAGTTAAAGAAATTATAAACCAGTAAAGCCAGCATACTCAGGAGAATAATCCGGTTATCCACGAATGGGACCCTGTACAGGTTGATAAACCAGAATGCACCAAGAACCACCAGGCTGTATCCTCCCGTGATACCGTTTATTCCGTCCATGAAATTGTATGCGTTCAATATTCCCGTGCTTATTATCAGTGCAATCAGGGTGAAGTACCAGGGCATCTGAAACAAATTCCACTGGTAAAACATGAGTGACATGGCCACGAAATGAACAACCAGCCTTAAGCAGGATGATCTGGGCTTTACATCATCCGCGAAACTAATCAGTGCAATCAGCGTCAGTCCCGTAAAAAACCAGGGATAAGCAAATCCGCTCCAAAAAAAGTATAACAGCACTCCCAGATAAAAGATCACACCTCCTCCCCGGAGTGTGATTCGGGAATGAGAACTGCGCTGATTGGGCTTATCAATGATGTTGAAATGACCGGCCAGTTTAAAATAGGCCAGTTCAAACAAAAAAAGGATAATAAAAAATAAAATACAGATCATGGTCTGGTTAATACCTAAATCTCCGAATACCTTACCGATTTCAGCTTTTGCTGTTTAGCATTCCTGATGTCAAAATTACCGGGAATTTTGTCTCTTATTTAAATTTTAAGAAAAGACGCTAACGTTTGTTTGAGCCCCTCCCGGGCAGAAACCGGTAACCGGTCAATCCCCAGGGCTGCTTTGATTTTTGCATTCGATACCACGTAGTTCTCAGTGAGCTTGCGAAGCCGCTCCGGGTTCAGCGGCAAGTGAAGCCAACCGCCCATCCGGGCCATTCCCGTCATTAACCCCCTGGATAAATGCCGGATCCGGGTTTTTTTGCCCAGTGTCTCACACATTAATTCAATCAGCTCGTTGGTCGAAAGCGCCTCATCGTCGCCCATGTGGTAAATGCCGGAGTCAAGCTCGCGGGAGATCAGTTTTTCCAGAACAAAACACATATTGCCAATCGAGGTAAATGACCGCCTGTTCTCAAATGCCCCCAGTGGCCAGGGGATTCCTTTCTGCACCACCTTGTACAACAGGTTCAGGTTGCCCTTATTCCCCGGACCATGAATCATGCATGGACGCAGAATATAGACCGATTTCCCGGAATCCGGCTCCGGCCAGTGATCCTGAATGTATTCTTCGGCACGGATTTTGCTTTCCCCGTAAGGCCCGACGGGAGAGGGGACTACCTCTTCCGTAAGGATATCTCCCTGCACCGAATCGGCCACTGCCTTTACCGAGCTGAAAAAGACAAACTTCCGTGCAGCCGATTGCAGGAAATAATCATAGATTTTTTGGGTTAGCCCTGTATTTACATCGAAATAACCCTGGGCTTCCGCCCGGTTTTTCGTATCGTGGGCTTTCCCTGCCAGGTGAATGATCACATCCACTTCCGGCAAATTCCCTGCATCCAGATCAGTCCAGGGCCAGGTCTTGCTTATCCCTTCCTTGTCAGGAAAAACAATATCCAATCCGTAAATAGTGTGGTTGGTATGTAACGCATGGACCAGGTTTGTCCCTACAAAACCATTGATGCCGGTGATTAACAGGTTCATTTGTAATTAAATCTGAATTTTTCTGGCTTTTCCCCAATCAATAAGCCTGTCGGCCTGCTCTATGTTTACAAAATCAAAATCATTAAGCAGGCGTTCAAACTTCCCAAAAGCCTTTTTAAGACCTACGTACGACTTGAATTTTCGCATAGCGGGCAAGGTCTCCAATACCGGCTGATCCGGGTCAAAATCGCGCGGATGAAAATAGGTCATCATATAGGACGACTGTTTTCCCCAGTGCCCGATTAGCCAGTAAGGGAATAACCTGAAAAATCCTCCACCCGAAAAGACAATGTTTTTCCCCAGTACTTTTTGTATATTAATCGGAAGTTCCTTTAAAACAGCTCCACTGGCAAGCTTTACTATGGCCGGTTCTGCTGTGCCGTAAGAAGAGAAACCACCATAATCATGAGTCGCGGGGAAGAGCGAACAATCGTATTCAAAATCCAGGTCAGTCAGTACTTCCAGCGCCCAGGTATTCGATTCAGTGATGGAAAATCCCGGGGCACGAAACGCATTTACCGGCTGTCCGGTAATGTCTTCGATCAGCTTCTTCGCTTTTTCCGTGTCTTGTTTAAAACCATACCTGTCAAAGCGGAATGCCAATTCGTGCTGATAAGAATGACAACCTAGATGATGTCCCTGCCGGTGGATCCGCCGAATTACCTCGGGGTGCTTTTCTGCAATCCACCCCAGGCAAAAGAAAGTACCTTTCAGCTTATGTTTATTCAGTACTTCCAGTATGCGGTCAATGCCTTCATAGATGCGCACCTCGTATTTATCCCAGTTAAAATCCCCGGAAATAAAATCACAGTTGTACCAGTCTTCTATGTCGAAAGTGAGGATGTTCATTGTGGATTTGTTTCAATGTTAACCGGAAAGGAGAGATGGGGTGCATCAAAATACGGATTTCATCATAAATCATCTGAATCGACCCACATTAAATGCCAATTTTTTTCTTCGAATAATTCATCATTACTAAATCCGGCACCAAGATCTTTGATGATAAGTTTGAATACAAAAGGACTTTTCAAAAATCCATTTTGCATGAGTTTATATTTCGATGCTGAAGTTCTGCTCATCATGGTCATCACGGCCTCGACTCCATCTTCCCTGGCACATTTTTGTAAAACTTTATTTATCAATCCATGACAACCTTTATGGTCCGGTAGTACCATGTAATCCAAAATCCCGAAAGAAGGAATGCCCTCTTTTACAATTTTTCTGAAAGAGACAAAGCCTACTGTTTTTTTTTCTTTGTTCCTGACAACAAGAAATTTGTATTCTCTTTCCGGAGCACTGTATCTCCACCGAGCGAAGGTCGAATCTTTTACGAGTGAATTTCGAACTGTTTTGCTCCATTCCTGCACAAAAGAATCATAATCTTGAATTTTTTTGATCTTATTGAAAAGCGAATAACTGTATTTCTTATTTCCCCTTGATTTTACAATTCCATTGAAAACATTCAGGAAAAGATTGGCAAAAGGAGCCAGGAATTCAATTTTCTTTGATCGTAAGAAAGAGTTCAACCGGTAAAATTTAATATACAGGGGAAGGCAAAAGGGATTATTCCAGCCTACTTTGAGATGTCCGGGGAGAACTTCCTTCCTGATTGGATAACCAATGGTAAAAGGGACTGATTTTGACAGTTCAGAAGTGGCATAGGATCCCATCTTTGTGAATATCCCTTTCCCTCTGTACTTTGAGCTGGTCATCACATCACAGACCATTCCTACAGGCGTTACTTTGCTCCCGATCTTGTATTGGTAGGGGAGGGCTGCATAATAACCCACGATTTCCTGGCCGATATATGCAGCATATTCCCAGGATGTCGTTTTAAGCGGAAAGGAATGAAATTTCCAGTTGTAATGGTCATTCCCCTGAATTGTTCCTCCATTGGTTTCAGGAAAGCAATCCTTGAAAAGCTCCCTTTGTTTATTCAGATCACGGGTCTTATCAAAAGGAGTAAGTTTTAGTTCCATAGATGTTAAATTAAACCGCCATTAATGTCTATGGCAGCCCCATTGACGTACTCAGTATTTATTAAGTAATTGACCGTGTTGTATATTTCTTCCGGATCACAAAACCGGCCTGCAGGTATTTGTGCCTTCATCTTTTCCTGATAAGCCAACGGAACATCGTTGACTCCCATTCCAACATTTACATATCCCAGATTGATGGCATTTACGGTTATACCTTTTGAGGCATTCTCTGCAGCTATTGATTTGGTCAAACCAAGCAATCCGGCTTTTGATGCAGCATAAGCACTTACTCCCGGTGTAGGGCGAGCAGTTACAACAGAAGAAAAACTAATGATTCTCCCGTAGTTTTGTTCACGCATTATTGGGAGCAAGGCGTGAATCATATGAAAGCTGCCTTTCAGATTAACGTCGATTACCTTAGCCCATAAATTTATATCCGCTTTGTGGGCAAAGGATGTATAAGAAATACCGGCGCAGTTTAACAAGACAATTTTAGATAATGATCCTTTGATTTCAGCAATCATCTTATTTACGGATTCTCCGTCAGAGACATCAATTCGCAGATACGACTTTATATCATTTTCAAAGCCGGAAATGCTGGTATTGTATGTTCCAAGAACGTCTGAACCGTCCTTTTTGAACCGGCTGAATAAATAACGGCCAACCCCTTTTGAAGCTCCGGTTATAATAATCATGTTCATCCCCATTTAATGATTGATGCTCCAAAGGTCCATCCACTCCCCACAGCTGCAAAAAGCACAATATTTCCTTTCTTCAGCTTGCCGGACTTTTTAACCTCATCAAGGAGAATAGGAATGGTACCTCCAGAAGTATTTGCGTATTTATCCATATTGGTCATGACCTTTTCAAAAGGTAAACCAATTAATTCCGCTGTTTTTTGCAGAATCCGGATACTTGGCTGATGAGGAATCATCAGGTCAATATCATTGATTGTTAAGCCGGTGTCGTCGAGTACCTGATTGATGGCTTTTGGCAGTGCAAAAGTTGCCGACTGAAAAACGGCTTTCCCGTTCATTTGAAAATATTGTTCCTGTAAATTTCCTTCATGAAGAGGAATTTCAGAACCTCCTCCCGGGATGGTGAAGCCCAACATCTCATTTTGGGTATCGGTGTACAAACGGTAAGCCAAAAATCCTTCGGTTACATTTGCAGCCGAAACAACTGCGGCTCCGGCTCCATCTCCAAAGAATACAGCGTCCCTTCTTGTCCAGTCTGTGATTTTAGAAAAGGTATCTGCTCCGATAACCAGTACATTATTATATACTCCACTTGCTATATACTGAGAAGCCACAGACATTCCGAACAGGAATCCACTGCAAACGGCGGTCAGGTCAAATGCTGCAGCATTGAAGGCATTCAGCTTATGCTGTACGAAAGCAGCAGTCGAAGGAGCTTTCCTGTCGGGCGTAGAAGTGGCGACAATAATTAATTCAATATCTTCAATTTTTAGTTCCGCATCGTCAATAGCCCTCTGTCCGGCAATTGTCGCCAAATCGCTGGTGGCCTGATCGGCTGATGCGACGTGCCTTTCTTTTATTCCCACGTTTTTATAAATCCACAGGGAATTAGTGGGAACAATGGTTTCCAAATATTCGTTGGTATATATTGTTTCTGGGACATAGGAACCCGTTCCCAGAATTTTAACGTTTCGAATTAGCTGTTTCATCGCCTGATAATTTTAGTTTTTTTCTTTTCTTCAATAATTAAATATGGGACCATTCTTAAATAGTTTATAGCTCTTTTCCCCACCCTGTTCGGTTCCTGGAAAACCCTGAAGAGCCATTCCAAATGCAATTTTCTGAATAATCGAGGCGCTCTTCTGTTTTCCTTGTTTCCCAGAAAGAGATTAAAGGCCGCTCCAATTGCAAACAGAACTCCCTTGTTGATATGCGGAAATAAGTAGGAAATAAATTTTTCCTGCTTTGGTGCTCCCAGTGACACCCAAATTATATCTGGTGAAAACTCATTAATATTGTTTGCTATATCTTTGTATTTGAAATCTGCAACAGAATTGAAAGGCAAGGGCTCAAATTGAAACAAATTCAGTTCCAATCCAATTTCTACAAATCTGTTTTTTAGTCGATTAAGATTTTCCCGGGTATTCCCTAAAAAGTATTGTTTGTAATTTTTACTAATAAATTCATTGAAAATGTCAGGCCCGGTATAGCTTGAAAAATGCTTGTTATGAATCCATCCGGCCAGCATAGCAATGGAACTGCCATCACAGATATTTAGGGTTGATTTGTTTATGATTGACCGATAATTTTCATCCTTATTTGCAACGGCAAGTACATTCCCATCGACAACGCAGACATACCCTTTCCCTCCGGCCTCTATCTTTTTTTTTATCTGATGGTTAATTCGATCCCGATCAAATTCCAGATTTACATTAAAATACGAATTCATAGAGTTTGTCGTTTGTGTAGGATATTAATGACTGGTGTAGCGAGATAAGAAAAACATATTTCCAATGATCTGGAATTTAGATACTTATTTTATATGTTATTCAATAAGACCAGATTGCTTAAGGAGTTCTTAATATAAATTGTTTTGCCCACTTGAGGTAGGAACACAGAATGACCAATGGTTTGCATTGAATCGGTGAAGTCTCCTATTCAAAGTTAGGATTACTTCTTCCTTTAGGAAAGATATTGTTCATGTGTCTGTCTTATTCTGTAATAAGCGTCAAGTGAGCCAATGTCATAACGTTTACCGGGCATCTTCCAGGCATGAAAAGTAGTTTTTGCTGATTTTTCATCGGCTCCAGAAGCCTGGATATGCAGAAATTCCCTGCCCACATTTGCCTTCAATGTGATTCCGTCGGGCAGCAAGCTTCTTTTCCCTTCATTTTTTCGCTGCTGTATCTTGCTTTTGTTTAACAGTTGGAAGACCAAGTGCCTTGCCATAAATCTGTATCCCTTTTTTTTCAGAAATTTTTCTTTTCCCGGGATGCATTTAACAACTTCAAATCCGTGTGAAAGGTGATCTCGTAGTCGGCTACCGTGGCATATACTTCCAGGATACCCCGATTGCCCGGATTTTCTGAATCACCGTCCTGATCTTTATTATCTTCCTTCTCCTGTTTTGCTTTTCGCCTGATGCGGGCCTGATTCTCAAATTTATACCATTATTGTAATGAGAGAGAAATCATCTAAAATGCGTGATAGTTTAAAACGGTTACATGATTCTATGGCATAGCTGTATAGTATTTGGTATATATTTTATATGGTTTGTATGTCAGTGTTAATCGTTTTTTGTAGTACTTTATTAAAGATATTACACATCTTTTCTTCAAAAATATTATTTGTGTACCTTTCATAAAAGATTTCTTTTCCCCGACTGCCCAAAATATTCGCTAAATATGGTTCGTTAATGAATTTTTCCATATTTGCGACTAAATCCATTACATCTTTTTGCTTACAAAGAAAACCTGTTTCTCCTTCTATTACTTCAATGGGGATTGCCCCTTCATAAGTTGATATTACAGCTAAGGAATTTTTCATTGCCTCTAGAATGACAGCAGGAAAACATTCGTTATGATAATAAGTAGGAAAGACAAATACATCTGATTTAGAAAGGAGAGTATTTTTCCTCTCCTCGCTTACCCTTCCGAGGTATTTTATCCTGTCTTGCAAATTATAAGAATTTATCATGGCATTGAATTGATTCTTATTCATTTCAAAGGATTCACCCCCGGCAAAAATAAAACTGAAATTATAACCTTTTTGCTTTAATATATTGCAAGCTTTCAAGGCTATAATTATACCCTTTTCAATAATCAAATTTGAAAGAAAAATGAATTGGATTTTTTCATTGTTTTTTTCTTTATGTTCTTTACTGATTTTGGGAGAAATACCTACATAACTATAAAAAATATTTCTTTTGCTTACATATTTTTCAATGTCGTAATAAAGATTTTCTGCTAATAAAATAATCTGGGTGTTTTTGAAAAAAAGCCGATATAAGTAATTATAAAATATATTTTCCTGATTTTTTGAAAAGCCTTTATTATGAAAATGGAAAAGAGTTCTAACATGGAAAGACTTCACGAGCATTACTAATATGAAATCTTTTAGAAATGCACTTCCTGTTGCATTGGGCGTAATATAACAGATATCAAACTTTTCTCGTTTAAGAATTTTCCTTGTTTGTTTCAGTATGTCAAAATACAAGATTATTTTCTTTAGCCCTAATCCACCAATATCTGATATGTTTTTAGCTAAACTTGTGTTTATATAATGCCCTTCAAATGCTTTGTTGATTATTGTGCTATTCTTTATTTGCTTTCCTACTAATGCCGCACCATGAATTGGTGGTGGCATGTGCATTAAATATAATATTTTTGGCTTCATCTGTTTTTATATAATATTTTCATCATGCAGTGATCTAATACCATGTGTAAATCTTCTGTAATTTGCATATCATTTACCGGAATATGGACATTGTATTGACAAAGCATTTTTACTTTTCCTCCGTCGTAGCCTGTTAATCCAATAGTAATGCCATTGTTCTTATTGGCATATTCCAAAGCTTTGACTACGTTCTTTGAATTACCACTTCCTGAAATTCCTATGACGACATCTCCCGGATGGAAATAAGTCATTAATGGATATAAAAATATATCATCATACGATAGGTCATTTCCATATGCCATTAAAGAAGGAATATTATCGTTCAGGCATAGAAATTTAAATTTTTTTTCTTTACCAAAGGATATTCCTTTATTAAAATCACAAACAAAATGTGAGGCAGTGGCCGCACTGCCTCCGTTTCCCATGATAAAGATTTGTTTTCCGTTGTCTTTAGCTTCAACTAATACATTCATTATTGCATTTAGGTCTTCCTTATTGATATTGTCAATTGTCTTTTTTAGCAAATCAAAATAGGCTGCAATTTTCGGTATATAAATCATTGTTCTTAGGTTCAGTTGCTGATATATATTATTTTACTTCCTGCATTGTCGAATCTAAACTTCATTTCGTTGATTGTTCCCATTTTTGCACGAAATTCAGCTTGTTTTTCTTTAGGACAATAAAACAAGATGAACCCTGCACCTCCTGCGCCCAAGAGCTTTCCTCCAATTGCTCCTGAATGAATGCCTTTTTGATATATATCATCTACCGTACTATTAGAGATTCCTGGTGTGAGAGATTTTTTCAGCAACCATCCTTCATGAAGGAAGCGGCCAAAATCATTAATGTTATTGTTCTCCAATGAATAACGTAACTGATAGGCTAATTGTACCATTTGTCTTTGGGCTTCAAATTTTTGTTTTTCACCGATGGCGGCAGATTGATGTTTAAGTATCTCATTCGCAGAATGTTCCCCTCCGACAAAAACCATCATCAGGTTTTTCCCCAATTCCTTTTTCTTTTCAGAATTCATGATGATTTTTTCCACATTTACAGTTTCATCACCGTAAAAGGTAATAAAGTTTAACCCCCCGCAAGCAGCCGCATATTGATCTTGTTTGCCTATGGGAGATCCTACTTTGTCGATTTCAATATCAGAAGCCAGCTCTGCCAGTTTTTCCCCACTGCTTGCTATCCCCAGGTAGGCCCGTACCGCATTGAGAAGCCCAACTGTAAAAGAAGAACTGGAACCTAACCCTGTTCCGGCAGGAATATCTGCTATTGAATTTAAATCAACCCCGGTCAGGTTATACATTTTTAGTACTTCTCTGAATATGGGGTGTTTAATCTCTGCTATACTATTTACCAATTCTGTTTTGGAATACTTCAGTTGAATTTTATACTTGTCGAAAAAAGGATGAATGGCAATGTACATGTAGCGGTTGATGGATGTACTTAATACAGCTCCGGTTTCTCTTCTGTAAAAAGAAGGCAAATCGGAGCCGCCTCCGGAAAATGAAATCCGAAAGGGGGTTCGGGATATAATCATTGGCAATTACTTTATTAGTTCTCTTAAGGCGTTTAAGAGAGCATACGGTTTGTTCATTTCAATTTGAAGGGATGCTTTACAACCTGCATTTTCTCCGGCCAACACATCACTTTCCCGATCGCCAACCATGATGGATTCTTTCAGGTTAATATTCCAATCTAATGCAGCCTGCCGCAACATTCCTGGCGCTGGTTTACGACAATTGCATTTTATTTTATATTCTTTCCGTTCTTCGGGGTATCCGCCATCGGGGTGATGGGGACAGTAATATATAGCATTCAGATAGGCTCCTTCTGCTCCTAATAATGTTTCCAGCTTCGCATGAATGGCTTCCAGTTCTTCAAAAGAACAGAGGTTTCTGGCTATTATAGATTGATTGGTGACAACAATTGCCAAATACCCTTTATGATTGATGTATTTGATTGCCTCAGAAACTCCTTCAATGAGTTCTAGTTGTTCTTGACGGTGCAATAGATTTACCTCTTTGGTAATAATACCGTCCCGATCCAAAAAAATAGCTGGTCTGGAATATTTTCGGTTTAAGCGGGCTACTTTCCCTGAAATGACATCATCACAAACCGAATAATACCGATCTGGTGTTCCCATATCTTTAACATATTCGAAGGAGATATAGCCATAAAGCTTAAGACCATTTGCCAGGCATTTAGGAAGTATGTGCTTTTCAATCTGTGATTTAATACATGGTTCAATATAGTCCAATACTTTTGGGGAAAAGATAAACAAAGCTGCATTGACCAAGTTACGACTGATAAAACCTTCCGGATGTGGTTTGTTATAAAAATGTACTATTTCCCCTTCATGGTTAACGTCAACGATATCCGAATCATAAGGATGATCATTCGGATGTACAAGCAAGGTTGCATCTGATTTTTTTGATTGATGATACTCCACCATAGCGTGCATGTCAATGTCCATGATGGTATCCCCGTAAAAGATAAAAAAGTCTTCTTTTAGCCGTTTTTTCAAATATCCTAACGCACCAGCCGTTCCAAGGGGTGTTTTTTCTTTATAGTATTCAATAGATACCCCCCATTTTTCTCCCTTGCCGAAATAGGCTTCAATCTGATCCCCCATATATCCGATAATAAACAGAAATTCAGTATAACCATTTCGTTTGGCCATTTCCACTTCATATTCCAGAATAGGTTTCCCGTTAATCGGGATCATGGCTTTTGGGATTTCTGCATTAACAGAGGCAATACGGGTACCCTGTCCTCCTGCAATTACTACAACCTTCATTATAATTTTCCTAATGCTTTTTGAATGGCTAAACAAACGGACTCATTAGATGAGTGAGGAGCTTTCCACCCCAGTGCATTAATCTTTGACAGATCGTACCTAAATTCGGGAACATCTCCCATCCAGCCACGATCACCTCCCGTATATCGGATGGTAGCAGAAAGCTCCATCTCTTCAATTACCATTTCAGCAATCTCTTTAACGGTGGTTCGTGTGTCTGATCCTAAATTAAATACATTAAAACGTTCGTTGGAATGTTCGCAGACAAAAAGAATCCCTTCTACTAAGTCTTTGACATACAGGTAGGGCTTGACCTGCTTCCCGTTACCTAATACCTCGAGTTCGAAAGGGTTCTCCTGTAATTTATGGATGAAGTCGTAAATCACCCCATGCGTGAAACGTTCTCCGACCACATTTGGAAACCGTGTTATCCATGTCTGAATCTGACAATTCGAACTGAAAGCACTAATGAAAGCTTCCGAAGCCAGTTTCCCGGCACCGTAATTGGAAACCGGCTGCAATGGCCCATAATTCTCATGAAGACGGTCATGCGTTTCACCGTATATGGCTGAAGTTGAGGCAAAGAAAAACTTTTTTACACCATATTCCTTCACACACAATAACGTATTATAGGTCGTTTGAAAGGTCAATTCATAATCGACCATGGGATTGCTGCCTCCTTTCTGAATATCGGAGTTGGCAGCAAGATGGTACACCATATCAAATTTTCCATTAGCAAATATTTTTCGAAGGACATCCAAATGAAGAAGATTTTCCTGGATGAAAGAAAAATGAGGATTTTCTATTAAGTGAGCAATATTTTCTTTTTTACCCAGAATAAGATTATCAATAACCGTAATATTATTGTCTTTTACGATTAATGCATCGCAAAGGTGTGAGCCAATAAAGCCTGCTCCTCCTGTAATTAATATTCTCATTTTTTACAATATGTTTTTCACAGTTGAATTATATAATCCGCACTTTCTTTTGATCGAACAATAAATGGAAATTCATCCTTTTGCCTTTCCTCATAAAGCGATTGTATATCCTTTTCGAACATATCTTTTAACTTATAGAACCGAATGAAACGTGCTTTTCTTACTTCCTCTTTCTCTTCAGTATATACTTTCAAGGACGAAATTCTTTTTATGTAAGGATGATCCAAGGCGATTACCCCGTCAATAAAAATACACGTTGCTTTTTTTATTGAAATACAGGTTTGCATCGTGGAAACTGACCGTGTATGAGCATAATATGGGAAGAAGGACAATTCTTCATTATGGATAAGTTCCTCTAAATCTTTTGTTAGTTGGTCATACTGATATCGTTCCCTTACCGTCATATCCGGCTTCCTTTTTTCAACCGGCAGTATCCAGCAATCTAAAGGTATTGTGGCAGATAAAACGTTGTAACTGTTCAACTTTTCCTGCATGTTGGCAATAAAAGTTGATTTCCCGGAACGGGACAAGCCTCCGACAGCAATGAATAATTTATCATTAATCTCCTTTTTTTTAAGGATTATCGCTAAACATTGATTTTGAGTAATAATCACGGGCATAATTTTGTTCACATTATTGAGAACATTGTCGGAGAGCAACAAATTAGTATTTCACTCTATTGACATTTTAAATTTGAAATTTATT
>JBFWIL010000026.1:0-17715 GCA_050256015.1 Mangrovibacterium sp.
GAATCAGTATTGGTTTAGACACTTTGATATCCAGAATTCGTTACGGGATTACCGGAACTTATTATTACCAGGGAGTATATATTAATTCCATTGGCCCAGTTGCTAACTCGAACAACGATTTAAAATGGGAAAAAACAGCGATGTTGAATGTTGGGTTAGACGTGGCTTTTTTCAAATCGCGTTTGGAAATTAGTGCCGAATACTACAATAAATTAACCTCTGACCTGATTTGGGATTACGAAGTTTCTTCTACCCAATATCTGTATTCAACACTTACTGCCAATGTTGGTAAAATGCGGAACAGGGGAATAGAAGTTAATATTAACGCAACTCCGGTTCATAAATCAAATTTTGACTGGAATACCAGCTTACTCCTATCTCATAATAAAAATGTTATTAAAACTTTGTCTGACGACCGTTTTAAACTGGATTATGCATTAACAGCTACCGATGTAATCGGCGCCGGGCAGTCAGGTGGTTCAGCCCAAATTATAAAAGAG
Source organism: Mangrovibacterium sp. (assembly GCA_050256015.1). Classification (GTDB taxonomy): domain Bacteria; phylum Bacteroidota; class Bacteroidia; order Bacteroidales; family Prolixibacteraceae; genus JBFWIL01. Next base: position 501 of record JBFWIL010000026.1, read on the forward strand.
GGTTACGCATTGGGAACTTTTTATACATTGCGCTTTGCCGGATTTGATGATGACGGACAATCTCTTTTTTATAATGCCGACGGTGAAAAAACAAATTCTCCGATCGCTCCGGATGATTATTTTTACGCCGGAGATGCGCAACCCAAATTACATTTTAGCTGGAACAATAATATTACGTACAAGAATTTTACACTCGATTTCATGTTTAGGGGGGTATCAGGCTACGATGTACTAAACGCTACTCTGGCCGGGTTGAACTATACTTCGCGTGCCAGCGATTACAACATGCCAAAATATGTTTTGGAATCGAACCAACCATTTAACGATACCCGTTCGCATTTTGTATCGGACCGTTACATCGAAAAAGCGAATTATCTTCGTTTGCAGTATCTTACATTAAACTACCGGTTCAATCTTCCGGAAACTTCAGAAATAGGAGATTTGAACCTATACTTCAGCGTAAACAACCTGTTTACCATAACCGGCTACAAAGGAATTGACCCTGAGATAAATATGGGAGGAAATCAGCCGGGTATTGATTATAATAATTTATATCCTAAAACAAAATCATTTCAATTAGGTGTAAAAATCAATTTATAAAATATTTCAAATTACCAATCGATGAAAAAGTTTAGTTATCTTATTATATTATTGTTTTTTATTTCATGTGCCGATTTGAATGTCGATATTGAATCAGAGTTAACCTCTGACAATTTTCCGATAACCAAAGAACAGTTTGTTTCTGCTTCGGCAAGTATTTACAGCCAGTTTGCAAGCGAATATGGCGAAAATTACTGGAAACAGTCAATACTTTCTTCCGATGCTGCACTTCTCACTGCCAACGGAGGGAACTGGTATGACGGAGGGAAATACAAAAGGCTCCACCTTCATACGTGGAATAAAAATTCAGATATCATTGAAACCACCTGGGACTGGTTATTCACTACAATAAATATCTGCAACAGTGTTTACGATCTTTTTCGAAAAGCAGATGATTCTGATTTTAAAAATACATCCATCTCTGAACTTAGGGTAATGAGAGCTTTGTGCTACTACCTGCTTGTCGATAATTTTGGCGACGTACCGCTAATTACAGAATTTGGACAGGATGTTCCTGCCAGAAGCACAAGGAAAGATGTGTTTAATTATATTGAAACCGAAGTGCTTGAATCTGTTGACCATTTAGAGACAGGAAATGATGAAGATACTTATGGCCGTCCAAACCAGATGACAGCTTACGCCTTGCTCGCTAAATTATATTTAAATGCCAAAATTTTTACCGGTGAAGGGAGATATAATGACGTTGTAGAAATGTGTGACCTGATTATTGCCAATGAAGCCTCGGGGTTAGTTGGTTTATATGATGACTACGTGAAGATGTTTGATAATGATAACGGCTCTGCAATCAATGAATTTATTTTCGCGATTCCTTATGATGAAAATAACATTGATGGATTTCGTCCGTCCCGCTATTGGCTGTCGGTTGTCCACCCATATTATTGGAATTTGAATTTTTCAACAAGTAGCTGTTTCCGGGGTGTTCCCGAATTTTATGATCTCTTTCCCGAAGACCCGAATGACAAGCGTGCGGACACCTGGTTAACAGAAGAGCAATACGCGCGCGATGGCGTAACCCCAATGATTTATCCAACAACAAATATAGGGTTAGACAGCAGGTACGCTGGCGACGATCCGGAAGGAGTGGTTTATTACCATGTAAGATTTACTAAGGAGATTGAATTCCGCGACGAAGAAAACTTCGATACCGGAGATGATATTGTTGGCCGTTTGGTTGGATACCGTTCCAATAAATTTAATCCAAGTAGCTCGCAGTTAACCCGCTACCAGAGCAACGATTTTCCGGTTTTCCGTTATGCCGACATCCTTTTAATGAAAGCTGAAGCGATTTTGAGAGGCGCTGCTGAAACTAACGGTGAAACAGCTTTAAGCCTGGTAAATAGGGTGCGTGAAAGAGCCGGAGCCGCAGGTTTTGAAACAATTGATTTGAACACCTTACTCGATGAAAGAGGACGCGAGTTATGTTATGAGAGCTGGAGGAGAAACGATTTAATCCGTTTTGGTAAATTTGAAGACAGTTGGGTACTTAAAACCGATGCTGATGTAAACCATCGTGTATTCCCTGTTCCTCAATCAGAAATTACCAATAATCCAATCTTAACACAGAATGACGGATATTAAATTTTCGTATTAGGTTTGCTTTTTAATTTTGAGATAAACAAGGTTTAGTTATAATATAGGTGTCCTCGGAATGTGCATGTAACTACATTAAGTTGTTGAATAATTTATGCACATTCTTTTTTTCTTAAAAGCTGTATTAAAAGAAATGCCTATATAAAAGCATTGAACAAAAGTTGATGATTATCCGTCAGTTAACGGATGCGGGTTTCATATAATATTTTTAAAAACAAATAACTTTAATAACATGAAATTTGACATTCTCCTTATTTCGGGAAGCATTCTCTTATTTTTTGCATGCTGTAGTCAGAGTGAAAAACTGGACGACAAACCCATCAACCAATATCAGGTAATTGGTTCGCACAATAGTTATAAAGAAGCTATTGACCCCGCACTGCTTGACAGTTTGAAAAATATGGGCTTAAATATGGATGGCCTTGAATATGCACACATACCACTTTCAGAGCAGTTGGACATGGGGCTTAGAAATCTGGAAATTGATGTTTACGCTGACAGCCGGGGGGGAAGATATGCTCATCCCAAAGGACTGGATTTAGCACCCGGTCAATCGCCTTATAATACCGATGGTATAATGAACAAGCCCGGGTTTAAGGTGTTTCATGTTACCGATATTGATTTCAGAAGCTCTTGCCCTACGCTGGAAATTTGTTTGCAACAAATAAAAAACTGGTCGGATGCAAATCCCGGCCATTTTCCGGTTTTTATTACCCTAGAAGTTAAAGGAAATATTGAAGGAACAGCGCCACAAGACGAAAGACTTACACCTTCTGAAAAAATCACAGCAGCTCTTTTTGATAAATTAGACAGCGCCATTACTGCCGGACTTGGAGAAGAAAAACTGATAACACCGGATTTTGTTCGTGGAGAATATGAGACTTTAAACGAGGCCATTACAACAGGAGACTGGCCAACGCTAAAAGAGGCAAAAGGAAGGTTCCTGTTCATTTTGGACGATAAGGGGGCTAAACGGGAGCTTTATCTGTCGGGACATCCTTCGCTGAAAGGCCGTGTGATGTTTGTAAATACAGAAGCAGGCAAGCCGGAATCGGCAGCAATGATAAGAAATAATCCGGAAGATACTTTAATCCCCGAATTGGTAAAGCAGGGATATATTATCCGTACCCGTGCCGATGCAAATACCGTTGAAGCCAGAAACAATGATTATTCACGTTTTGAAGCTTCCTGCCGGTCGGGGGCACAGATAATTACAACAGATTATTATAAGCCGGGTACATTTTTCGATTCGTCCTACCACATTGCGTTTAAAGATAGTACTTACACAAGGAAGAATCTTTTGTTCACAGAAAATTAAATTAACTCCATGAGAATTGAAAATTTTGCTGTCATTGTATTTTTAGTGTTTTGCTTTTTCCCCCAAAAAAGCAAAGCTCAGGAAACTCGTTTTCTATATGTAGATCCGATAATTGGCTCTGGGGGACTTGGGCGGGTTTTTATCGGCCCGTCATATCCGTTTGGAATGGTAAAGCCTGGTCCCGACTGTACTGCGCGTTCCAATAGTGGATGGTTGCCCGACCCGGCTCCTGTAACCGGTTTCAGCCAAACACATGTGAGTGGAACCGGAGGCGGCCCCAAGTATGGGAATATCCAGATTATGCCTTTTTCCGGTTCTTTGAATAAGCAGGATCAGTCTTCTCAACGTGAAAACGAAAAAATTGAACTCGGCTATTACGGGGTTACCCTGAAAAAGAGTGGTATAAAAGTTGAAATTACAACAGCAGAGCGAACCTCTTTTTATCGATTTATTTACCCGGAAGATGCAACAAAAGCCATAAAAATAGATCCGGGATTTTTCCTTGGGGAACAAGAGGAACCCAAAGCCAGGGAAGCACAGCAATTTGTTGGCTCGGAGATAGAAGTTGTTTCAGATTACGAAATACGGGGTTACAGCAGAATCCGTGGCGGGTGGAATAATGGAGGCGCTTACACCGTTTATTTTTATGCTATATTCGATCAGCCGACTACAAATGTTGTAACTTGGAAAGACGGCCAATTATTTGCCGGAGAATCATCACAGTTTGATTCGGGTGAGAAAACAGGAGCCCTGCTTGCTTTTAATAGTGATTCAGCCCGGGATACAATAAATGTGAAAATTGGCATTTCCTTTTTAAGTTCGTTAAAAGCAAAAAACAACGCAAATCATGAAATACCTCACTGGAATTTCAATATCGTTTTAAACAACCTGCAACAACAATGGGAAAAGTTACTTTCTTGTATCGACCTTGCCGCCGATACCCCCGATGACTACAAAAAAATGTTTTATACCGGTTTGTATCACACCATGTTAATGCCAGTTGACCGCACCGGGGAAAATCCTCTTTGGAAAAGCGTCCGGCCATATTACGATGATTTTTATACCCTTTGGGATACATACAGAAGTTCAAATCCGCTTATTACATTAATTTCGCCGGACAGGGAGATTGATATAGTCAATGCCATGCTCGATATTTATCAGTACGAGGGATATTTACCGGATGGCCGAAGCGGAAACGCTAACGGACGGACACAGGGAGGGTCAAATGCCGAAGTGCTGATTGCAGACGCTTTTGTTAAAAATTTGCAGGGAGTTGATTATAACCTGGCTTTGCAGGCTATGTTAAAAGATGCTACAATTCCTCCGGGAGGCAATGAGGAACAGGAGGGAAGAGGTGGTTTGGTGGAATATAAACAACTGGGTTATATCCCATATGGAATTCCCCGTGCCGGAAACAGAACGGTTGATTATTCTTACAATGACTACAATATTGCAGTAGTTGCAAAGGGTTTAGGGGGAAAAGATTTGTGTATAACCTATCTCGAACAGTCCGATAACTGGAAAAACTTGTGGAGGGCAGATTATGAGAATAATGGAGCCACAGGTTTTATTATGCCTAAAAGTACAGATGGAAAATGGCTGGATGAAGTAGTGTTTGGCCATTCCAAAATACAAAAGCCAACATTTACTTATACCCCGTTAACACGCGAGGCACCCTGGTATGTAAAATGGTGGAGCGTATTTTTTTATGAAGGGACATCATGGGAATATTCTTTTAGCATTCCGCACGATATTCCGGCATTAATCAACTTGTGCGGGGGAGAGAAACTTTTTCGGGAGAGACTGGATATTTTTTTCAACAAGAAATTTTATAATGTTGCAAACGAACCCTCTTTTCTTACACCGTGCCTTTACCACTGGATCGGACGCCCGGATTTAAGCGGCGAAAGAATACAAAAAATAATTGCCTCTCATTTCAACGCTTCACGAAAAGGAATACCGGGCAATGACGATTCCGGCGCAATGTCGTCGTGGCTGGCTTTTCATATGATGGGATTGTACCCTAACGCCGGACAGGATTACTATCTTTTACATTCTCCCATAATTCGGGAAACCACGTTACATTTTGGAAAAGGGAAGGACTTTAGAATTGTAGCAGAAAATATGAATGATAAGAACCGATATATAAAATCGGCATGGTTGAACGGAAGACCTTATGACAAAGCCTGGATTAGGCACAAAGACATTATAAGTGGAGGGGAACTCATCTTCGAGATGGATTCAGAACCGTCACAATGGGGAACTAAAATTTTGCCTCCCGGGAAAATAACCATAGATAAAGATTAGCTTTCTCAATCAATTCAAATTATTAATACATTCAAATCAAATGAAAAAATATGTCCTTCTGCTTGTTTTTTTTAGTTTATACTTTTATGCCGCCTTTTCGCAGGAAAGTAATATTGAAATTAAGGATGGAACTCACCTGGAATATCTTTATGATTTGCACGGGCAAAAAAGAGTAATAAAATTTGATTTAATGATGGAACTTGATACCTTAAAAATTGAATGGAACCTTAGTGGCCTGAGAGGAACCTATGCACTCTCCTCTTTAGCTTTAAATCGTGGAAATAAGTTGTACAATAAGCAGGCAGTTCCATTTCAAACAATTCTCCTTAACGAGGATGAAACTGTTTGTCTGATTTCAAGGTCTGCTTATCAAAATCTAATCAAAACCAATCAATTTATTTATGATGAGACAACTTATATGCTCGACACCTTGCAGGCAAACTACAATTCTTTTCTTGAACTTAACAACAAAAAATTACCGGTTTTGCATGTAAAAACCCGGGTTGATGAAACAGAAATGTGGATTTTAAAAAATCCGGATTTCCCATTAATATGTAAACTTGATTTAAACCCTTTGGGTATTAATTATTCATTAATTGTATTTGAGAATTAATTTTTGAGATTAGCTAAATCCAAAGCATCTGAAAAATCAACAATTCCAGGTATTAAGAAGAGTGAAAATTTTGTGACGTATGTTCACTCTTCCCATTTCCATATTGTGTCGCTAAAGATTATTGCATAAAATTATTAGATACTGCTAAAACTAATTGTTTGAACAAAAAATAGAATCAGTGTAAACATTTGTTTAACTGGTAGTTATTTACGACTATCTTATTGTTTTCCTTTTAGGTTAAGTAATAAAAAAACTCCACGATCCTTCTGTCGGTGCGGAGTTTTCGATTTATGTGACCCCATCGGGATTCGAACCCAAATCGTCAGAACCGGAATCTGAAATTCTATCCATTGAACTATGGGGCCTTTTGCGATTGCAAAAATAGCAAAACATTTCTTTTTGCGGAATAAAAATTTAAAAACTTCAGGGAAGATTATTTCGTTAAGAATATTGATAATTCTTGCCGGAGAAACAGGTATGTAAGGTTAAAAAGCCTTATTTTTGTCCTATTATGGATACTAAATTAATGACTGAGGAAATTCTGGAAAGCGGGAAGCAGTTTTTTGAGGACTACACGAAAAAGCTGATAAAAAACAAGGAATATACGATTGCCGAGAACCTGCAGATGAAAAAGAATCATTCGCTGCGGGTTGCTGCCTTGTCGGCTTTGATTGCCGGAAAGCTGGAACTGGATGAAGAGGAATGTAAGCTGGCCGAATTCATCGGACTGATGCATGATCTGGGACGCTTTCCCCAGTTTGAAAAGTACCAGAGCTTTGATGACCTGAAAACGGAAGATCACGGGCTTTTGAGTGTCGGGGTGCTGGAAGCGGAAGATTTTTTTCTAAGCATGCCGGAGAATGTTCGGGAACTGATTGTACGGACCATTGAAATGCACAACAAGCTGGCCTTTACTTCCAAAGATAAGCAGGTTATTTTGTATAGCCAGATTCTGCGTGATGCGGATAAGCTTGATATCTGGGAAGTGGCGGTCTCTTTCCTGAAAAGGGACGGATCTTTCGGCCTTCCTTCTATAAGTTTTAATCTTCCCAAGGCTCCGGGTATCAGCGAAGCGGTGGTCAAAAGTATTTTGAACGGTAAGGCAGTGGATAAGAAAGAGCTGCAGACTCTCAATGATTTTAAGCTTTTTTTGATGGCCCTGGTCTTTGATCTCAATTTCAAGGTTAGCTTTCAGTTGCTGAATGAAAAACAGCTGATCTCACGCATTTACGAAACCCTGCCCAAGCGGGACGATGTGATTAACGTATACCGGCAGATCCGGCTGTTTATTGAAAACAAGTTTGTGGAGCAGCGGGGAAACTAGAGAGAGACGGTATGCGTGTGCAACTTACCTGCATAAAAAAAGCTTCTCGTTTCGGAGAAGCTTTTTTTATGGATTTACTGGTTATCCGGTTTAGGCAAGAAAGCTGAGCAGGATACCTGCAGCTACCGCCGAGCCGATTACCCCGGCTACATTCGGTCCCATAGCATGCATAAGCAGGTAGTTCGACTTGTCGTATTCCAGACCAATTACCTGGGATACCCGGGCACTGTCGGGTACGGCCGAGATTCCGGCGTTTCCGATCAGCGGGTTGATTTTGTTCTCTTCTTTCAGAAAGAGGTTAAAGAATTTGACGAACAATACGCCCACAAAGGTGGCGATAACAAAAGAGGCGGCACCCAACGCAAAGATCCCAATTGACTTCCAGGTCAGGAAAGTGGTGGCCTGAGTGGAGGCGCCTACGGTCAGCCCGATAAGGATTGTCACCGTGTCGACCAACGGTCCCTTGGCCGTGTCTGCCAGACGTTTGGTTACGCCGCTTTCTTTCAGCAGGTTTCCGAAGAAGAGCATGCCCAGCAGGGGCAGGCCGCTCGGTACGATAAACGTGGTTAGTAACATTCCGGACAAGGCGAAGATGATCTTTTCGTTTTTTGAAACGGCACGTGGGGGTTTCATTCGGATAACCCGTTCTTTCTTGTTGGTCAGCAGTCTCATTATGGGTGGCTGGATAACGGGCACCAGAGCCATATAGGAATAGGCAGAGATGGCAATGGCTCCCATCAGGTCGGGGGCCAGCTTGGATGAAAGGAAGATGGCTGTCGGACCGTCAGCTCCTCCTATAATTCCGATGGCTCCGGCTTCAGCCGGGGTGAATCCGATACCGAGTGCAATACAGTAGGCTGCAAAGATACCAAACTGGGCGGCTGCCCCGATCAGGATCAGCTTCGGGTTGGATATCAGGGCCGAGAAATCGGTCATGGCTCCGATTCCCAAAAAGATCAGCGGCGGATATACTCCCTGAGAAACTCCGAAATAAAGATAATTCAATACACTTCCGCTTTCGTATATCCCGAGTTTTAAGCCGGGTACAAAAGCTATATTCCCCACCAGAATGCCAAATCCAATGGGAATCAGCAGCATGGGCTCAAATTCTTTAGCTATGGCCAGATAAATGAAAATCAGTCCGATTACTATCATGACCAGATGACCGACGGTCATGTTGGCAAAAGCCGTAAAGCCCAGAAATTCACTGATATGATCTAAAATGAAGTCAGAAAATTTCCCCATAACTTAGTCTCCTATTACAATTAATACATCGCCCTCCATCACGGAGTCGCCTTTGTTTTTCATGATGGAAATCACTTTCCCGTCCCTGTCTGCTTCTATATTGTTTTCCATTTTCATGGCCTCCAGCATCAGCAATTTCTGTCCGCGTTTTACCTCATCGCCTTCTTTGACGAATATATCGAGAACTACGCCGGGCAGGGGCGAGTTGATGTTGCCGGCCCCTTTGGGAGCCGTCGGATTGGCGGTCTTGGCCGACGATTTGTGTGTCTCTGTGGAGGGTACTGCCCTGGGACGAACGAGCTTGGGGGTCTTGGTGGTACGGATTTCCTTTTCCATTTCAACCTCGTATTGTGTGCCGTTGACTTCAATTTCAACCACATTGTCCTCAATGTTGAGAATCTCGGTTACATATTGGTTGCCGTTTATTTTGAATTTGAATTTTTTCATACGTTTATTTTTTCAATTCAATTATGTATAATTTCCGTATAAAGCTTATTTGCTTTGGTTTATATGCCAACTTGTGAAACTTGCCGGAATGCTCATTTCACTTGGGCGAAAGCTGTGACGTTCGTGGCTCGTTTCATGTTATTTTTCTTAGCGGGGATTTCTTCTTAAAGTGTAAATTTTTGAACTCCATGGAGAATAGGGACGGGCAACCTTCTTCACGGTCAGCACCGTGTTCTCAAAGTCGTGTGTCTCATTTTTGTACATGTAGAGCGCAGTGGCAATGGCTGCATTAACTTCTCCTGAAAGCGGTCCTGAAACAGCCCGTACTTTGGCTGCTGCAACTTCTTCTGCATACTGCTCTTTCTTCCGTTTTTCCCGGGTAAACAGATGTGCTGTTCCCTTGAAAACAAAATAGAGCAGAATGAGCACGAAGAATACCACCGACATGGCAATCAGGGTCATTCCGGCGCCTGCCGGGTCCAGAGCCACAAATTGGTCGCCCGAGCTGATTTTACGGCTGTGATCATTGTCTGATCCGGGGGTCGTCTTTCCCTTGATTTCCCACTGATCCGATTCGGGACTAAGCCGGGCATAGGACATGTCGGTTTGCTGTCCGGCGGGAATTTCCACTTTGTCAATCAGGTTTCTGCCACCTGCATCAAACAGGGCAATGATTCCGCCTTCTTTAAGCTCGAAGTTCAGGTGAAAAATTCCGCGGCTGGGTCGGTTATCCGCAAAAAACACCAGATAGCTGCGCGGAGCCATGGCTGTTTCGGTTGCTCCGAGGGGAATCCAGTATTTTGTGGGATTTGACAGGTCGTCGGTAAGGTAGCATCCGCCAATGTTTACCTTGCTGTAAGAGGAATTGACGATTTCCACCCAGGCCGACCGGACACTGTATTCGTCGACATAATTGGAGTCGTTGTATACCAGGATTTCATTGATCCGAAGGTCTGTGGCATTTTGTGCATGGAGCCCCAGGCCTGAGAATAGCAGAAGAAAAACGAAAATCCCGGATACGATAGTGTTTATTCTGTTTTGCATAATCGTTTCTTATAATGGAATGTTCGTGTGTTTTTTCGGAGGCATCACATCTTTTTTCGTGGCCAGGGTTTGCAGGGCCCGGATGATCCGGAAACGGGTGTTTCGCGGTTCAATGACATCGTCAATATAGCCGTACCGGGCCGCATTGTAAGGATTGGCAAATTTATCCTTGTAATCGTTTTCCTGCTGAGCGATGAATGTATTGCGTTCCTGTTCGTCTTTGATGGCCCTGATCTTTTTGTTCTGCAGCACTTCAATTGCTCCTTTGGGGCCCATCACTGCAATTTCTCCGGTTGGCCAGGAGTAATTAATATCACATTTCAGGTGTTTGGAACTCATGACACAGTAAGCTCCTCCGTATGATTTACGCAGAATAACAGCTACTTTAGGTACTGTGGCTTCGCCGTAAGCGAACATTAATTTCGCTCCGTGAGAAATGATGCCGCCGTATTCCTGGGCGGTTCCGGGCAGGAAGCCGGGTACATCGACCAGGGTAACGATGGGAATATTGAAGGCATCGCAGAAACGCACAAAGCGGGCGGCTTTTCGGGAAGCATTGATGTCGAGCACACCGGCCAGGTAGTTGGGCTGGTTGGCAACAATACCGGTGGAGATGCCGTTGAAGCGGGCAAAACCAACCACGATGTTCTGGGCGTAGTTGCGATGAACTTCCAGAAATTCGTTGTAGTCGACGATGGAGTGGATCACATCTTTTACATCGTACGGTTTATTGGGATTTTCGGGGATGATATCGTTCAGCTCATCATCCAGCCGGTCAATGGGATCGTCGCAGTTTTCCAGCGGAGCATCTTCCAGATTGTTTTGGGGCAGGTAGCTCAGCAGCTTGCGGATCAGGGAAATGCCTTCTTCTTCGTCTTCGGCAATGAAGTGGGAAACACCCGATTTTGAGCCATGCACGGAGGCACCGCCCAACTGTTCTTCGTTAACCATCTCGCCGGTTACCGTTTTCACGACTTTTGGTCCGGTGACAAACATGTAGCTGGTGTCCTTGCTCATGATGATGAAGTCGGTCAGGGCCGGGGAATATACGGCGCCGCCGGCACAGGGGCCGAATATGGCGGAGATCTGGGGGATGACTCCGGAGGCCATGATGTTGCGTTCGAAGATTTCTGCATAACCGGCCAGAGCGGTTACTCCTTCCTGGATACGGGCGCCTCCGGAATCGTTGATGCCGATTACCGGAGCTCCTACCTTCATGGCTGTGTCCATCACCTTACAAATTTTCAGGGCAAAAGTTTCCGACAGCGAACCTCCGAAAACGGTAAAATCCTGTGCAAAAACGTAAACCACCCGTCCGTCGATGGTGCCATGTCCGGTTACCACTCCGTCACCCAGAAATTTGTTTTTTTCTATGCCGAAGTTGGTACACCGGTGAGTGACAAACATGTCGAATTCTTCAAAACTTCCATCATCAAGCAGCATTTCGATACGTTCGCGGGCGGTTAATTTTCCTTTTCCATGCTGGGCTTCAATGCGCTTTTCTCCTCCGCCCAGTTTGGCCTCCGTCCGGAGGTCAATGAGTTTTTGTATTTTTTCCTGGTTGTTCATGTTTTTTGTTTGATGTGTTTTTCTGGTTTATTTGGAGCAAAGTTCGGTCAGTACGCCCAGAGTTGCCTTGGGGTGGAGGAATCCGATGTTTAGCCCTTCCGCTCCTTTGCGCGAAGTTTTATCGATCAGCCTGACATTTTTTTCTTCAGCCGATTTCAGGGCTTCCGTGGCGTTGTCTACGGCAAAGGCCAGGTGATGAATTCCTTGTCCTTTTTTTTCGATAAATCTCCCGACCGGCCCTTCCGGATCGGTCGACTCGAGCAGTTCGATTTTGGTCTGGCCTACCTGAAAGAAGGCGGTCCGGACTTTCTGGTCGGCTACTTCCTCAATGGCGTAGCATTTCAGTCCCAGTACGTTTTCATAAAAGGGGACTGCCTCGTCAAGGCTTTTCACGGCGATGCCAATGTGTTCAATATGCGAGATATTCATGTTGTGTAGTTTTAGAGGTAAAGTACAAATTTAAGCTGTTTTATACGGATTTTGTGAAAGGTTAAGAAAAAAGGCAGGATCCCGGCCCTACCTTTTCTTTGTCTGGTTTTATGCTTTTTTTCCCGTAAAGCGAAAGTGGGGGCCAAAGCGTTCGAAGGCTGCCTTATCCAGTTCCTCCCGGTGTTCCGGATGGGCAATGGAAATGAGCAGACGTGCCCGTTCCTGCATGGTTTTTCCATACAGGTTTACTGCTCCGTATTCGGTAACCACCCAGTGTACGTTGGACCGGGTGCTGACTACGCCCGATCCGGGCAGGAGAACGGGACAAATTTTAGAAATTCCTTTGCCGGTTACTGAAGGCAGAGCAATGATCGGTTTTCCTCCTTTGGAAAAGCCAGCGCCGCGGATAAAGTCGATCTGTCCGCCCACGCCCGAGTAATGTTTTGTGCCGATGGAGTCGGCGCAAACCTGACCGGTCAGATCAATGGACAGAGCCGAATTGATGGCGGTAACCTTGTCGAGCTGGCGGATGACCTTTACGCTGTTGGTATAGCCTACGTCCATCATGGCCACCATGGGATTGTCGTCAACAAATTCATACAGGTTCTTACTTCCCATCAAAAAGGAGGCAACCATTTTGCCTTTGTCCAGTTTCTTGCATTTCCCGTTTACAATTCCTTTTTCTACCAGGGGTAATATGCCGTCGGAGAACATTTCCGTATGCACACCCAGGTTCTTGTGGTTCCCCAGCTGGGCCAGAACGGCATTGGGAATGCCGCCGATACCCATCTGCAAACAGGCTCCGTCTTCTACCAGTCCGGCCACATTTTTGCCGATGGCCACCTCAAGCTCGGAGAGTTCACCCATATTGTGTGCATAGAGCGGAATGTTATCTTCCACGAAGATGTCTATGTCGTTTACCGAGATCATGGCGTCGCCCCAGGTACGGGGTACGTTGGGATTTACGGCTGCAATCACCGTGTCGGCAGTCTCAATGGCGGCCAGGGTGGCATCTACGGAGGTTCCTAGCGATACAAAGCCGTGTTTGTCGGGAAGGGAGCACATAATCAGGGCTACGTTTACCTTTAAATATCCTTCCCGGATCAGTTTCTGGGTTTCGCTCAGGAAAACCGGGATATAGTCGGCGTAGCCGGCCTGAGTCTGCTTACGCAGGTTAGCGCCTACGAAAAATTGTTCCGGAACAAAGATTCCTTCAAATTCAGGATCGGCATAGTCAAGCTTTCCTTCCACATGAAGGTGCTGAATTTTAACATCATACAGTTCTCCGTTACGTCCACGCTCCACCATCGGCTTTACCAGAGTATGCGGAGTTACAGCCACACTGCTCAGGTGTACACGGTTGCCCGGTTCAATTGCCTTTACAGCTTCCTCCGGCGTAACATATCTGATTTGCTTCATAATTTTGAATTAGAATAAATTGGCGTTGAATTTTTAGCGGCAAAGATAGAAATTTAAACTTCAATGGCCGAATCTTTGAAGGTTATTTAAAGGTTTTCTAAGAAAGGAACGAGCCTATCTGAAGTTAATGTTAAGAAGTGTCTGTAAGGTTGAAAGAGAAGGTAGTTGTAAGCGTAACGGAAACAACGAAAGGAGTGCTGGCAGTAACGGTTGTAAATGCGGGAACAGAATGAAGCCCGGCAGATCCGAGCATATAAGTAAGTGCCTGAAAACAGTAACGGGAATCATCCTGTGCGGATAATTCCCGTTCACTACCGGCAACAAAGGTTACTGTTTGCGCCAGGCTACAGTTATTATGACCGGCTGTCGTTCCAAACCGAAGCTTATCGCAACTGCCCGGTCCTTCCGGAAAAACGTTCTACGGTTTTTCCTTCGGGATGCCCGTTCGGAGATCCCTGCGGATTCCTTCCCGGACGAAGTCCTTTCAGGTGCCTAAGCGGGAAGGGTCTTTCGATCTGTCCCGATTTGGTTTTTGCGGTGACCGAAACCAAAGTCTCTTTCACCGTTACTTCCTGATTTTGTTTGCGAAACCTGAAGGGAACGGTTTTACCCGGTCCGGCCTGTATTCGTCAAACTAAATCGGTTCTGGAAGCCCTGTCAGCTCAAACTTATACAGAACGTTTCGGTTCCTGATTTTGAGAAAGCATATTACAATTGCTTGTTTTATGCCTTAACTTCGGCTCTTTTGAATGGCAGATCCGAAGATCCGAATGATTTGATGCCGGGTCAGCTAAGTCCCTTTATCGCCTCCGCATCCTGCAGAGCAGCCTTTTATCTCTCACCTGATATATCAAAATTACGTTAAAAGGATAACCTGAGTCAAGTGTTTCCGCTTTTTTAAATGAACGATGAATACACAGCGGTTATTAACAATTGTTAGTAAATGCTGCAGGCCTTTTTTGAAAAGGGATAATGCATATCCGGATATGCTTTCCGGAAAGGTTATGAACAGCTTATGCTTGTTTATTCCCTGACGGCCTGTTTTCGGTACTGCTTCCTTTAGTGGATGTTGCCGATAATTTCATCTGCGAATTCTGATGTTGTAAGCAGTTCTGCCCCTTCCATCATGGCATGCAGATCGGCAGTTACCTTTCGCCTGGCATAAGTATGTTCCATGGCGTCACGTACATGTTCGGCTGCTTCATACCAGCCTAAATATTCCAGCAGCATGGCTCCCGAAAGAATCAGCGAGCTGGGATTGGCTTTGCCTGTTCCGGCTATATCCGGGGCGGTTCCGTGTGTGGCTTCAAAGATGGCATAGCCGCTCTGGTAATTGATGTTGGCTCCTGGTGAAATGCCGATGCCACCTACCATTGCTGCCAGCTGGTCGGAGATGTAGTCGCCGTTCAGGTTCATGGTGGCAATAACCGAGTAATCCCAGGGTTTCAGCAGGCTGTTCTGTAGAAAAGCATCGGTAATTACATCTTTGATGATGACCCGTCCTGCATTTTTGGCCTGTTCCAGTTCCTTTCGGGCATCTTCAGCTCCTTTATTCCCTGAGGTTTTTTCGTACTGCTGCCATGTGTATATCTGAGTGCCGAATTCTTTTTCGGCCAGTTCGTATCCCCAATTTTTGAAAGATCCTTCTGTAAACTTCATGATGTTGCCCTTGTGTACCATGGTTACAGAGGGCAGGTGGCGTTTAATTGCATAACGGATTGCAGCGCGAACCAGCCGTTCCGATCCTTCCCTTGATACGGGTTTGATACCGAAGGACGAAGTGTCCGGAAAGCGGATCCGGCTTATGAGATCCATTTCCTTATCCAGAAAATTCAGCAATTTCCGGGTCTTTTCCTCTCCGGTCATAAACTCGATGCCGGCATAAATATCTTCAGTATTTTCACGGAAGATGTGCATATCTACCATGGAAGGGTAACGAACAGGGGAGGGAACACCCTTGAACCAACGTACCGGCCGGAGGCAGACGAAAAGATCGAGAGCCTGTCGCAGGGTAACATTCAGAGAGCGGATGCCTCCGCCTACCGGAGTCCGGAGCGGTCCTTTGATGCCGACCAGGTAATTCCGGAAAGCCTGAAGGGTTTCATCGGGCAGGTAACTGCCTGTTTTGCGGAAAGCTTTTTCCCCGGCCAGCACCTCTTTCCAGTTCAGCACCCTGTTGTTGCCGTATGCTTTGCTTACGGCAGCATCGAGAACCTTCCGGGCCGGGAAGGAGATGTCTTTGCCGATGCCATCTCCTTCTATGAAAGGGATAACCGGCCGGTCGGGAACGGATAGTTTCCCGTTTTTGATACCTACTTGATTGTTCATATCAGACTAATTTTTTTCTCAGGTTACGGTCTATAGCATCAAGAAAAGCTTCCGTATGCAGGTAATGCTCATCCTTCAACTGTTTCCCGTGAACAATCAGGGCCAGATCTTTAGTCATTTCTCCCTGTTCAACAGTTTTAATGCATACTTGCTCAAGCATATGGGCGAAATTACGGAGCTTTTCATTTTTGTCCAGCTTACCGCGGAAGTCAAGTCCTCTGGTCCAGGCAAAAATGGAAGCAATGGGGTTGGTTGAGGTGGGTTTCCCCTGCTGGTGCAGGCGGTAGTGTCTGGTAACCGTGCCATGGGCTGCTTCGGCTTCCATGGTTTTTCCATCGGGGCTTATCAGCGTGGAGGTCATCAGTCCGAGTGATCCGAACCCCAGGGCCACAGTATCAGACTGTACATCTCCGTCGTAGTTCTTGCAGGCCCAGACAAAACCGCCTTCCCATTTCAAGGCGGCGGCCACCATGTCGTCGATCAGCCGGTGTTCATAGGTAATTCCGGCTGCCTCAAACCGGACTTTGAACTCGTTTTCATAGACCTGTTGGAAAAGATCCCTAAACCTGCCGTCGTATTTTTTCAAAATGGTGTTTTTGGTAGACAGGTACAGCGGCCAGCCTTTGTTTAGTGCCTGGTTCATACAGGCCCGGGCAAAGCCGGTGATCGAATCATCGGTGTTGTACATGGCCATGGCCACCCCGTCTCCCTCAAAGTGATATACTTCATGTTGCCGGGGGCTCCCGCCGTCTTCGGGTGTGAAGGTGATGGTAAGCCTGCCTTTCCCTTTGGTTCGGAAGTCGGTGGACTGGTACTGGTCTCCGAAGGCATGACGGCCGATGCAGATGGGCTTCTTCCAGCCCGGGACCAGTCGGGGAATGTTCCTGATGAGTATGGGTTCCCGGAATAGCGTTCCGTCCAGGATGTTACGTATGGTTCCGTTGGGCGATTGAAATCGCCC
>JBFWIL010000027.1:0-17700 GCA_050256015.1 Mangrovibacterium sp.
CAAATGTAAAAGTACGGGGTAGCGGATGGGCCCCATAATCGTTTCCGCTGTTCAGGGCGTCCGTGAACACACTGTTTTCCGGATCGTAGCCCAGGTAATCCGTGAAACAATAAACATTATCCACATTAACATAAAGTCTCAGAGAAGATACCGATAACCGCGAGAGTATTTTCGGCCCGAAGTTGTAGCCCAGCCTGATGTTGGCGATTCGCAGGTAGGAGCCGTCTTCGACCCAGTAATCGGAAAATTGTGTCTGTAACCCGGGATAACTGATGCTGGGTTTGAAATGTTTTCCGTCACCGGGGTTGTCTTCCGATTTCCAGTAATTTACAATGTCTTCATAACCATTGCGATTCCCGTTGTAAAATTTGGAATACCGGGTTTGACTGTTCATGATTTCGTTCCCGTAAGAGCCTTGCAGAAGGATGCTCAGGTCGAAATTCCTGAACGTAAAATCGTTGGTGATCCCGAAGGTAAAATCAGGTTGGGCATTACCGATAATGGTCCGGTCATTTTCGTCAATCTTTTTATCTCCGTTTACATCGTGCACTCTCGGATCGCCCGGTGTTGTAGAAGCAACATGCGGATAGGCCTCGACTTCTGACTGGTTCATAAACACCCCGTCGAATATATAGCCAAAATAGTTGGCAATTGGCTCGCCGACTTCTGTTTTGGTCGTTCCCCAGTTGGTGACATAAATCGGAGCATTGTTTTCTCCCAGTTTTTTTACTTTGTTCCGGTTCAGGGAAATATTCATATTTGTATTCCACTTGAATTCATTAACCGTATTTCTTGTAGTCAGTAAAAATTCAAATCCCTGGTTCCGGACTTTACCGATGTTGGTCAATTGTTCTGTAAAACCTGTTAAAACAGGGACGGGAACATCAAGGAGCAGATCCTTGGTTGTTGAATGATAATAATCTGCTTCCAGATAGATACGGTTATTAAAAAAACCGGCATTAATACCAAAATCGAATTGTCCGGTTTTTTCCCATTTCAGATCCGGATTTGAGATGGTGCTTTGATATAAACCCTGTTGAACATCATTTCCCCAGGCATATTGCCTTTGGTCGAGCAAGGCGATTGATCCGTAATTGGGGATCAGGTTATTTCCTGTTACTCCGTAGCTCAGCCGGAACTTCAGGCTGGATAGCCAATTTGTATTTTGAAGGAATCTTTCTTCAGAGGCTTTCCATGCAAATGAGCCGGAAGGGAAATACCCCCATTTGTTGTCGGATCCAAACCGGGAGCATCCGTCGCGGCGGATGGTGGCCGTGAACAGATATTTGTTTTTATAGGAATAATTTGCTCTTCCTATATAGGATACCATTCTCCATTTCGATGCTTCTGTTCCTCCTTCACTTGGTGTTCCTGCATTTAATGTATGTACCATGTCGTTAGGGAATCCGGTTGCTGTTAAGTTCGTTCCTTCATAGGAATTTTCCTGGACAGAGTACCCGACTAACATATTGATGAAGTGATCTCCTATACTGTTTACGTATGATAGCGTGTTCTCCGAGATCCAGTTCTCATTATAATCGGTTGTGGCTTCTCCTTCTGCATTGTTCCAGGCAGAATAGCCATACTTTTGTCCTTCGTTCTGATATTGACTGTACCGGTCATCTTCGATGGTAGCACTTAGACTTGTTTTAAAAGAGAAATGATCTAAAAACCGATATTCAAGAAAGGCGGATGCCAGAACATCAAATCGCTTTCCCCTGTTGTCAATTTCTCTGGTAAGCGAATACGGATGCCATAATTGAAGACTGTATTGAACAAAGCGGTACCATTCCGAATCCGGGTCCCGGAAGCCCAGGTTCCCGTTTTCATTATATACCGGGAAGATAGGATCACTTTGCAAAGCCAGACTTACGACATCTGTTTTCCCTTCTGTTCCGTATATCCTGTCTTTGACTTTGGATAAAGCGAGGTTTACTCCAAGTTCAAGTTTTTCGGAAATTTCATGTTTTATGTTTGATCTCAGGGAAATTCGTTCGTATTCGGAACGGTCAACGATACCTTCCTGCGATAAATAACCTCCGGAAAGCAGAAATGTGGTTTTTGCGTTTCCTCCGCTTACTGAAACCTGAACATTATCGCGGGTGGCTGCAGAGCGAAAAGCCACATCCTGCCAGTCGGTTGTCTCAAATTGGTCCGGATCTTCAAGAAAATCCGGTGGAATTTGGTAGTTGGAAGGTCTTATGTCATTGGCATCACCGGCATTTCCTCCGGCATAAACCCAGGCATTGTTATGCGCATCAATATAATACTGAATAAATTCCTGCGAATTCATCATATCGACCTGCCGGGCCACGTGCTGAATGCCTCGTTCGTAATTTACATCAACCGTGGTTTTTCCTGCTTTTCCTGATTTTGTGGTTACCAGTACTACCCCATTTGCTCCGCGTGATCCGTAGATCGCAGCAGATGATGCATCTTTCAACACTTCGATTGATGCCACATCCTGAGGATTGACAATGCTCAGATCTGCATCTTCAATGGGAATTCCGTCAATGACGTAAAGGGGAGTTGTTCCTGCGGTAATTGTTGACGTTCCCCTTATTTTTATTGTCGGGGCAAACCCGGGAGATCCCTGCGTTTGCTGAATCTGCACACCTGCTACCTGTCCGGACAGAGATTGCATGACATTTATGCTGGGACGTTCCTTTATCTGATCTGTAGTAACTGAAGACACCGCTCCTGTCAGGTCGCTTTTCTTAACGGTACCATACCCGACAGCCACCACTTCTTCTATCCCGATGGTTTCTTCCTGCATGGTCACATTAATTTCCTCCTTGTTCGCAGGGATTTCCTGTTCTTTCATGCCGACAAAAGAAAATACCAGTACGGCGTTCCCGGGAATGTTTGTTATTGAATAATATCCCTCCGGGTTTGTGATGGTGCCAATTGTAGTCCCTTTAATCATTACGGTAACTCCAGGCACCGGTTCTCCCTGGGGACTTTTTACCGTGCCGTGAACAGCCATGTGTTGCTGAATGAATCCGTAATTTTCTTTGGCTTTGCTGGTTAGCACAATCTGCCGGTTAATAATTTCAAAGGCAATGTCACTCTCATGGAATAAATGATATAAAATGTCTTCAATAGACCGGTCTTCCATCTGAATGCTTACCCTGTCCGAGACATCGATATTTTCATTTTTGTACAAGAAAAAGTAATTGCTTTCATCTTCTATTTTGTTAAGAACATCCCGCAGGGTAACATTTTCGAAGGAAAGACTGAGTTTTGTCTGCTGAGAATAAACATTTGCACTAACATGCGCCAAGGCAATCACTAAAATCACGACGGTTAGTTTCATAATTCGTAGCCATTTTAGGAGGAATTCTTTTTTTCCGCCTTTACATTTTTTTTTCATAAATTTGTAATTGAAAGGTTATACAATAATCCCACAGGGATTGTTAAACCGGGAATCATGTTACCACATGAGTTTCAGAAGGAAAGTGTTCGCAGCACTTTCCTTTTTTCATGGTTTGCTGATAAATACTTTGTCTTCGTTTATTTCATAATTTATTGCTGTTGTTTTTGAAAGCAGGTTGAGCATTTCCCGTAAGCTTTCTGTTTTTATGGTCATCGTAAAATGTTCGTGCAAATTAATCGCCGGATCCATATGGATATCGATGTCATACCAACGTTCCATTTTTTTGAGAACCTCTTCAAAGGTGGCGTCCTGAAAACGTAATTTGTTCTCTTTCCATGAGGAATAGAATTCGGGATTTACGGTGGTTTGCGTAAGCTGATTTGTTCTTCTGTTAAAAATCGCCTGCTTTCCCGGAGTAAGAAGCAAGCCGGTATGGTTTTTATGTTCTTCTGCCTTGACGGAACCTTCTTCCAGCGTTACGTAAAACCGGGATTCATTATGGTAGGCGCAGACATTGAAACGGGTTCCGTATACCTTGATATCCAGTTGATCAGCCTGAACGATAAAGGGTTGTTTTTTCCGTTTTGCAACTTCGAAAAAAGCTTCTCCGTCGACAAAAACTTTGCGTTCGTTGTCTTTAAAGGTGACAGGATATTTCAATGTGGTGCCTGAGTTCAACCAGACTTTTGTACCGTCATACAAATAAAGAACAGACCGTTCGCCATAGGGAACAACGATTTCATTAAATGTTTTGCTACAATTAGTAATCCGGTTTTGATTAATCAGATATAGCGTAAAAGCCCCAAGGAGAAAAGAAACAAGGAAAACTGCAGCATTTTTACTTATCCATAACAAAACTTTCTGGAAATCGATTGTTTTGTATAACTGAGAGCGTCCCTTATTTGCTGTTTCCTGCCTTTGTACCAGACCTGTAAAGACCCATAGGTTTTTGAGTTCGGTATATTCCTGTTGATTTGCATCTGACTGTTCAATCCATCCAAGAATATCATGAATTTCCTGGTCGGATTTTATTTCTCCTTTAATATACGTAAAAAGTTTTTCCCGGTCCATAAGTTTCATACAGGTTTGTATGCATAACCTGTTCGGGGGCATTTACCCTGATGCCGGATTAAAAATTTTCCGGATAAAAGAGAAAATAAAGACAGAACAGGGGCAGATAATCTTTTAGTTCGGTCTTGAATACTCTGAGTGCCTTTGAAATGTGCGTTTCAACCGTTTTTACGCTAAGTCCCAATTTATCTGCAATTTGTTGCTGTTTCATCCCTTCAAACCGGCTCATCTCAAAAACCTTTCGGCATGCTGGAGAAAGTTTGTTCAGCGCATTTTCTATCTGCGATTTAAGTTCATCTAACATGAAGTTGCTTGTATCGACTTCATTCAAAGCTCTGTGGTTGATCTCGAGCTCTCTGTGTCTTATGTGTTCTGAATAATTCTTTTGAGATTTTTGCCTGGCGATGTATTTCAGCGATTTGTTTTTTGTTACGGTAAATAACCAGGCCTGAATGTTCGTATCGTCACGGAACGTATCTTTTTTGTCCCACAATTCTGTAAAAACATCTTGTACAATGTTTTTTGACGCTTCCTGGTCCAGAATATATTGGTTGGAAAAATATTCCAGCTTAGGAAAAAAACAGCGATATAATGAATCGAATATCGTTTCTTCTCCGGATTTTAATTGTTGTATGAAATTTTTTCGTTTGTAACTAGACATTCTTTGCTGATTTTTAATTACCGGAAAAAAGAGAATACCGGTCAAAATTAACGATAAATATGCATTCAGGTAGTATCCGGGAATTTAAACCAGTGCTTCGTACGCAAATATTCGGCGGATGCAGCACTTTTCGCCGGGTTCCGTCTTCCAGTATTATGAAGGCAGGAGGTTCCCGTAGCTGCAGGCAGAACTTCGGGCCCTGATTCGTCTTCCAGGGGAAATTCATAAAGAATTAATATACCTTTGTTCTCCGGAAGAAACGCCGGACTTTGTACAATCGATTGCACAATAGCTTATTGAAATGGGGGGTGCTTCGGAACGGGCTCTGTTCTAACGGGCAGAAGTCCTAAATATTTAACGGGAACAGAGATATGCAGGGATATTTTGCCTATTTTTGTGATTGGAATCGTTTATTCAAAAATTTAAATCCATATGAAGTTACTGGAACGCGTTATTCAAAACGCAAAAAGTTATCAGAAACGTATTGTTTTACCTGAAGGAACTGAACCCAGGACGCTGCGTGCGACGGGGATTATCCTGAAAGAAAATATTGCCCGGATCATTTTGTTGGGAAATCCGGTAGAGATTATGAAGGCAGCCGGGGAGTGCGGGGTAAACATTACCGGGGCCGTGCTGGTTGATCCGAAAACAGACAGTCGCCGGGCTGCATATGCCGACATGATGGTTGAGTTGCGGAAAGCAAAGGGGATGACCTGTGAGCAGGCGCTGGATATGTTGAATGATCCGCTGGTTTTTGGACCGATGATGATCAAAAACGGAGATGCCGACGGTGAAATAGCCGGTGCCGTGAATGCCACCGGAGATGTGCTTCGTCCGGCTTTTCAGTTCATTAAAACCCTGCCGGGCGTAAGTGTGGTGTCGGGAGCCTTTCTGATGTTTGTCAACGATCCGCATTTCGGGCATAATGGAATGCTGGTGTTTGCCGACTGCGCCGTGATGCCCGATCCGGACGAAAAGCAGCTGGCTGAGATTGCCGTGACCACGGCCCGGACGGCCAAAGCCCTGGCCGGCATGGAGCCCCGGGTGGGCATGCTGAGCTTTTCGACCAAGGGAAGCGCCAGTCATCCGCTGGTGGATAAGGTGGTTAAGGCACTGAACATTGCCCGGGAGATGGATCCGGAACTGAAAATCGACGGGGAGCTGCAACTGGATGCAGCCCTTATTCCGGAGGTGGCTAAACTGAAAGCTCCGGGAAGTGAGGTGGCCGGACATGCCAATGTGCTCGTGTTCCCAGGCCTTGAAGCGGCTAACATTGGGTATAAGCTGGTGCAGCGTCTGGCCGGGGCGGAAGCTATCGGTCCGGTATTGCAGGGCATGGCAGCGCCGATCAATGACCTGTCGCGCGGCTGTTCGGTTAGTGATATTGTGAACATGGTAGCCATTACGGCGAATCAGGCTGTTGCATATTTTGAGTAATACAGAAGAAAGAGATATGGCTGGTGATATAATTTATGAAGCAATCGAGGAGTTTGGTCTGATCCGTAAGGATAAATCCAAAACTCTTTTTTCGAAGATCGGGATCGTAGGCTGCGGACTGGTAGGACAGAACATTGCCCGTATTGCCAGCACCTACGGTATGGAAGTGGTTTTTGTGGAGATCAGTGAGGAAAAGGTCAATGAGGCCTACCTGAATCTGGGTAAGGTGCTGGATCAACGCATCGAACACTGGGGACTGACCTCCGGAGAAAAGCGGGCTATTCTGTCGCGTATCAGGGGAACCCTGGATTATGCCGATCTGGCAGGCTGTGACTTCGTGGTGGAAGCTATCCGGGCAGTGGACCGCGGGGGAAAGATCAGGGAACGGAAGGAAATTTTCAGGAAGATAGAGGAGGTGGTCGATCCGGAATGTATTATTGCAACCAATTCCTCCACCATCGTGATTACAGAATTGTCTTCGGAACTGGTACACCGTGAACGTTGCGTCAGTCTTCATTTTTTTGTGTCCTCGCCCGAGGCCAGGGTGGTGGAAGTGGTCAAAGGACTTTACACCTCGGATGAGGCATACGAAAAGGTCTGCAAGTTTATTAACCTGATCAACCGGAAGATTATTCCGGTGGCCGAGTCGGCCGGACTGGTCAGTGTGCGTATGTTTGTGGTTCTCCTTAACGAAGCCTGCGAAGAGCTGATGGAGGGAGTGGGTACCATTGAAGATATTGATGAAACCATGCGTATCGGACTGGGCATGCGGACGGGACCCTTTGAACTTGCCGATATTATGGGGCTGGACAAGGTGGTATTGTGGATGGAGAACATCTTCAATGAGTTCGGGGATGCGCGCTACAAACCTTCCCCTTATGTCAAACGTCTGGTCCGGGCCAAGCAATACGGCTTGTCTACCCGGAAGGGCTTTTACCGGTATGACGAGGATGGCAATAAGCTAACAAACGATGTGAAGAACGGATAGAAAATCAAGAAAGAAATGAAGATACTGGTACTTAACTGTGGCAGCAGTTCAATAAAATATCAGCTTTTCAACATGGATTCCCGGACCGTTGAGGCCAAGGGAGGCATTGAAAAGCTGGGGCTGAAGGGGTCTTTCCTGAAGCACAGGCATAAAGACGGACGTCAGATCGTTTTTGAAGGGGAGATCCTGGATCATAAAAGCGGGATCGAATACATTCTGGGTGTACTGACCAGCGAAAAATACGGTTGTCTGACCAGCCTGGAAGAAATTGATGCGGTTGGACACCGCGTGGTGCACGGAGGGGAATATTTTAGTTCCAGTGAGTTTATCACGGACGAAGTGATTGATGCCCTGGTGAAGTGTACTTCCCTGGCTCCTTTGCACAATCCGCCGAACCTGAAGGGAATAGAGGCCATGGAAGAACTGATTCCGGGCATCCCCCAGGTGGGAGTGTTCGATACGGCTTTTCATCAGACCATGGATCCGGTGGCTTACATGTACGGTATTCCCCATGTGCTGTACAAAAAATATGGCATTCGCCGCTATGGGTTCCACGGAACCAGTCACCGTTACGTTACTGCCCGGGCCTGTGAAATTATGGGACGTGACTACGGAAGCCAGAAAATCATTTCCTGTCATCTGGGAAACGGAGCTTCCATTGCTGCCGTCTCCGGAGGAAAATCGGTGGATACCAGCATGGGGTTTACCCCGCTGGAAGGACTGATCATGGGAACCCGCTGCGGCGACCTGGATGTGGGTGCAGTGACCTACATTATGGAAAAGGAATCGATAGGTTTGAAATCGGCCAACGTGCTTTTTAATAAGCACAGCGGTATGCTTGGACTGACCGGCATTTCTTCCGACATGCGGGAGATTGAAACGGCTGCCGAAGAGGGCAACGAACGGGCCAGGCTGGCTCTTGATATATATCATTACCGGATCAAAAAATACATCGGATCCTATATTGCGGCTATGGGCGGACTGGATCTGCTCATCCTGACCGGAGGGATTGGGGAAAACGGGGATGATTCCCGTTTTGAAGTCCTGAAAAACATGGAATTTCTGGGAATCCGGATCGATGTGTCCAGAAACAAGGGTTTGCGGGCTAAGGAAAAGATTATCAGTACGGATGATTCGCCGGTTGTGGTGATGGTGATTCCCACCGATGAGGAGCTGATGATTGCCCTGGATACGGAAAAGATCGTTTCGGCAAAAACAAACGTCTAGCCCCGGTGCGGGTTCTTTCTGCCGGGGACAACCCGGCAGAAAAACATCCGGCTCGTTCCGTTTTTAAGGAAAAACCAGCTATGATGCGTCATATGACCGATATTCTTGCAGCTGCCGGGAACAGGCCAAAGCAGACCCTGGTTCTTACCAACGGCACGGACCGGCACAGCCTGGAAGCCGTATATCTGGCTGCGGAAAAAGGACTGGTGCGGGTGATCGTCACCGGGAATCGGGAAAAGATAGGGCAGGCACTCCGGGAAGCTGGAATTCCGGATACAGTCTTTCGTATTGCTGAGGCTGCGGATGAGGTTGAAGCCGTACGGCTTGGTGTCCGTATGGTTTGCTGCGGAGAGGCCGGATTGATAATGAAAGGTTTGGTCTCTTCAGATATTTTTATGCGTGCCCTGCTAAACAAACAGGAGGGCTTGCTTCCTCCCGGCGGTATTTTGAGCCATATTACCGTGGTGGAGAATGATTATTATTCTAAGCTGCTGCTGGTCAGTGATGTGGCTGTGATTCCCTATCCGGACATCGGACAGAAAAAGGCTATGATCGGTTACCTCATTACCACGGCCAGGGCGTTGGGAACGGCAACACCCCGGGTGGCACTGATTGCTCCGAGCGAGCGGGTGTTAACGATTCTTCCGGCTACCACCGATGCGGCGGCTCTGGTCCGGCTGGCCCGGGAAGGGGCGTTTCCCGGCTCTTATGTAGACGGCCCCATGGCCCTGGATGTGGCGGTTGATGCGGAATCGGCTGCCGTCAAGCACATTTCCTCTCCGGTTGCCGGACAGGCCGATTGTCTGCTTTTCCCCAACATTGACGCCGGCAATGTGTTTTACAAGGCAAGCACCAAACTCTGTCATTCGCGTCAGGGCGCTATGGTTGTAGGGGCAAAGGCCCCGGTGGTTTTATCTTCCAGGGGAGACAGTACGGAAACAAAATTATATTCGATTGCGTTAGCTTCCTTAGTGAGTAAACAGGCATCATGAAGGAATACCAGATATTGGCTATTGATCCGGGATCTACTTCCACCAAATTTGCTGTATATTGCAATGAGGAATGCAGACTGTCGCGGACCATCCGGCATTCGCTGGAAGATATTTCCTATTACCGTAGTGTTTATGCGCAGTTTGATTTCCGAAAAGCCCTGATCATCGACGCCATGGAGGAAGGAGGTCTTGATGTGGACAGCATCAAGTACGTGATTGGCCGGGGCGGATTAACCTACCCGATGGAGTCGGGCGTGTATCTGGTCAACAACCTGATGCTGGAACATGCCCGGGAGGGTGTATACGGACAGCATGCCAGTAACCTGGGACCGCTGATCGCCGATTTTATTGCCAACCAGATCCCGGGTGCCCGTGCCTATATTGCCGATCCGGTGGTAACCGACGAGCTGGACGAACAGGCACGGATCACCGGACATCCGCTCTTTGTTAAGCGTTCTGTTTTTCATGCGCTCAACCAGAAAGCCACTGCGCGGGAGTATGCCCGTCAGGCAGGACTGCCTTATGAAAAGCTGCGGCTTATTGTGGTTCATCTGGGCGGGGGAATATCGGTGGGAGCTCACCTGAACGGACGGGTGGTCGATGTGAACAATGCCCTTGACGGGGATGGCCCTTTCAGTCCGGAACGAAGCGGTTCCCTGCCGGTGGGTCAGGTCATTGATTTTTGCTTTGGGGGAAAATACAGCCGGGAGGAAATTCGTCGTATGGTGGTAGGGGAAGGAGGTTACGTGGCCTATCTGGGCACCAACGATGCCCGCGAAGTGCAGAAAAGGGCTCGTCAGGGAGACCGGAAAGCGCAGCTTATTCAGCAGGCTCTGGGCTATCAGGTGGCCAAATGGATCGGGGAGATGGGGGTGGTGCTTGACGGTCGGGTGGATGCTGTTCTGCTGACCGGAGGGATGGCCCATAACGAAGAGCTGGTGCATTACCTGAAACGGAAAACAGGCTTTCTTGCGCCATGCTATGTCTTCCCGGGGGAGGACGAACTGTATGAACTGGCCCGGAACGCCCTGATGGTGGCCCGGGGCGAGCTAAAGGCAAAGACATATGCTCCGGCAGGCTTTTAACCTGCCCGGGGAAGCCGGACTCCCGGGAACCTGGTTTACTGGACTTAACTCAAATGAACTGAACAATATGCAAAAACAACGAAACAAAATGAGCTGTATGATGCTGTTTGTGCTGGGACTGCTGACTTTTCCCGGTACCGTCGTATATGCCCAGCATTCGGGTACCCATACGGATGAAAATAAGGTGCCGGCCTATACCCTGCCGGAAATCCTGGTCGGCCGGCACGGCCGGAAAATAAAAAAGCTCAAACAGTGGGAGAAAATACGCCGTCCCGAAATTCTTGAGCTTTTCCGTCAGGAAGTATACGGGGAGGTGCCCGGAACGCTTGCCGTACAGGAAGTCATTGTCCATGAAAAAGAGACGGAAGCTTTTGACGGCCTGGCTGTCCGTACCCAGCTTGAGCTGGTTTTCCGCAAAGCGGACCGGGAGCTTTCGGCGGGGGTGCTGATTTATTTTCCCCCGGGAGGGGCACGGGTTCCGGTTTTCCTGGCCTATAATTTCCTCGGAAACCATGCTATTGCCGATGATCCGGATATCAGGCTGACCGAGTCCTGGGTTTATGATCATCCTTCCCTTGGAATCATTCACAATCAGATTACGGAACAGTCGCGTGGCGTGGTGTCCGAACGCTGGCCTGTGGAGAAGATTATAGGGGCAGGGTACGGACTGGTTACTTTGTACTACGGGGATGTGGATCCCGACAGGAACGAATTCGGAGACGGAATTCATCCGTTTTTTTACACGGAAGGTCAGGAACGTCCCCGTTCCAATGAGTGGGGAGCCGTGGCAGCCTGGGCATGGGGACTCTCCCGGGTGATGGATTGTCTGGAAAGACAGGAACGGATCGATACGGACCGGGTGATTGTGCTGGGCCATTCCCGGCTGGGGAAGGCAGCGCTATGGGCAGCCGCGGCAGATACCCGTTTTGCGGCATGCATCTCAAATGATTCGGGTTGTATGGGAGCCGCTCTCTCCAGACGGCGGTTCGGGGAGACCGTGGAAGTGATCAATGCCAACTTCCCGCACTGGTTTTGCGGTAACTTTAAAAAATATTCGGGAAGAGAGGCAGATCTGCCCTTTGACCAGCACATGTTGCTTGCCCTGATGGCTCCCCGTCCGCTTTACGTGGCCAGTGCCACGGAAGATCTCTGGGCTGACCCCAAAGGCGAATTCCTCTCGGCCCGGCTGGCATCCGATGTCTGGCGTTTGTACGGAGAAAAAGTCCTTGAAACGGATGAGCTACCTCCGGCCGATACGCCTGTCCCGGGGGTGGTCAGCTACCACATCCGAAGCGGTAAGCATGATCTTACCTCCTGGGACTGGGAACAGTATATCCGTTTTGCCGACCGTCAGGTCGGGACAGGACGGCGCAGGATGGGATATTCCGTAAAGAATGATTAAATTCATCCCGTAATTCGAGATTATTGACCTGAACAGTTATGCAAAAAAATTCTTTTCTGGCCTTTGACCTGGGAGCATCCAGCGGAAGAGCCATCCTTGGAACCCTGGAAAACGGTAAGCTAGAACTGAGCGAAGTGCACCGTTTTATCAACCGGATGCAACGGGTTAACGGACATTATTTCTGGAATATTTTCAGTTTGTTTGAAGAGTTGAAAGCCGGACTTTCGAAGTGCATCCTTGAATTTGGAGTGCAGCCTCTTTCCGTGGCAGTGGATACCTGGGGGGTGGATTTTGTGCATATTGACCGGAATGGGATGATTTTGTCCTTGCCTTATGCATACCGGGATTCAAGGACCGATTCGACTATGGAGGAACTCTTCCGGATCATCCCCAGGGAGGAGATTTACCGGCAGACCGGCATTCAGTTTATGCAGTTTAACAGCCTGTTCCAGTTGTATTCCATGGTCCGGGAACGAAATCCTCTGCTGGAGGTGACCGATAAGATCCTGTTCATGCCCGATGCACTCAACTACCTGTTTTCGGGTTCTGCCTGCACGGAATTTTCCATTGCCAGTACCAGCCAGATGATCAGGCCCGGGCGTTGTACCTGGCAAACAGAGCTGCTGGAAAAAGCAGGAATACCGGCTTCCATTCTTGGGGAGATCATTCTCCCGGGAACAGTTATCGGACAATTAACCTCCGAAGTTGCCGAAGAAACAGGAAGTAAGCCGATTCCTGTGATCGCTGTAGCCGGTCACGATACGGCTTCGGCTATTGCTTCTGTGCCGGCTGCCGGAGTTGGTTTTGCTTACATCAGTTCCGGAACATGGTCGCTTATGGGTATTGAAAGTCCGGAACCGATCATCTCGCCTCTCACCGAATCGATGAACTTCACCAACGAGGGGGGGGTGGAAGGAACCACCCGCTTTCTGAAAAACATTATGGGCATGTGGCTGATCCAGGAATGTCGCCGGTGCTGGTCGCGTGAGGTTAATTACAGTTGGAGCGAGATGGTGGGGCTGGCCGAAGAGGCGGAACCTTTTAAGTTTCTGATCGATCCCGATAAATCCTGTTTCCTCAACCCGGGCAACATGCCCCGGGCCGTATCGGAAAGCAGCACGGATACTGAGGGCCGCGGACCGCAGACCCATGCAGAGATCATTCGTTGCATATACGACAGTCTGGCTCTGAAGTACCGGTACACCCTGGAGCAGATCCGCAGGGTCAGCGACCGTCCTGTCGAGCAGATCCATATTATCGGGGGCGGGGGCAACAACCATTTTCTGAACCAGCTGACGGCTAATGTTACCGGTCTTCCTGTGGTGGCAGGACCGGTTGAGGCCACGGCCACGGGCAACATACTGATGCAGGCCCGGGCTATGGGACTGGTAGGCTCGCTGGATGAGATGCGGCAGATTGTGCGTGATTCGTTCGGGCTTATAACCTTTATGCCCGAAGGGGACGGATTATGCGAGGAGGTATACCGCCGGTTTTGCAAGCTGGTGGAGGCGGACTAAGCCGGCCTGCTTTTTTCGGGAGTATATTCAGAATGGACCAGGTGCAGGGTCGGCGTGGAAAGAGCTGTTGATTTTTTAGAAGATTATGTTTTATCTTTGTTAGCGTTGTAGCAAACAACATAACAAGGTATAAGCGGATTGTCTCCCGGGGTTCCTGCAGGGAAAGCCGGGAGTAGACCGGGCATAGGTAAATCCTGATAACTAAATCAATAGCTCATGAGAAAAATTATTGTTTTTTTGTTGTTTCCGGTAATTTCTTGTTGCTCAGGAGGTGATGCCGGATCCGGAGGTCAGAATGAAACGGAACGGCAGGTGAATGACCTGCTTTCCCGAATGACCCTGGAAGAAAAAATCGGTCAGATGAACCAGTACACCAGTCGTTGGGAAATGACCGGCCCTGCTCCTAAGGGACAGGGTGAACAGGAGATGCTTAACATGATTAAAAACGGGCAGGTAGGCTCCATGCTGAATGTGAACGGAGCCGAAGCCACCCGCCGGGCACAGTCCCTGGCTGTGGAAAACAGCCGACTGGGCATTCCTCTAATTTTTGGTTACGATGTGATTCACGGTTACCGGACTATGTTTCCCATTCCGTTGGCTACGGCGGCCAGCTGGAATCCGGAAGCTGCGGAGAAAAGCGCCCGGGTGGCCGCCGTTGAAGCGGCTGCTTCGGGTATTAACTGGACTTTTGCCCCTATGGTCGATATTGCCAGAGATGCCCGATGGGGCCGGATTATGGAGGGCGCAGGCGAAGATCCTTACCTGGGGGCACGGATGGCTGAAGCCCAGGTCCGGGGCTTTCAGGGCACAGACCTGCGTGCGGAAAACACGGTGGCTGCCTGTGCCAAGCACTTTGCCGCTTACGGATTCGCGGAAGCCGGACGTGATTACAACACCGTGGAGATCACAAAAAACACCCTTCAGAACATCGTTCTTCCTCCCTTTAAGGCTTGTGTGGATGCCGGAGTGGCCAGTGTGATGAATGCTTTTAACGAGATCGGCGGTATTCCGGCTACGGCCAACGGACACCTGGTTTGTGACATTCTGAAGGGCGATTGGGATTTTAAGGGTTTTGTCGTATCTGACTGGAATTCTGTTGGAGAGATTCATGACCATGGTATAGCTCCGGACAAGAAGGAAGCGGCTTACCTGGCTATGAAGGCCGGGTGTGATATGGATATGGAAGGCAATACCTATGTGAGCTATCTGAAGGAGCTGGTGAAGGAAGGCCGGATCGGGGAGGATTTGATCGATGAGGCTGTGCGTCGGATTCTGACGGTCAAGTTCAAGCTAGGCTTGTTTGACGATCCTTACCGCTATTGTGACCCGGAGCGGGAAAATGTGCTGCTGAGTGCCGAACATTTGCAGGCTTCACGTGAGGTGGCCCGCCAGAGCATCGTGTTGCTGAAGAATGAAGGGGAGCTGCTGCCTCTCCGGAAAGAGGGACAGCGTATTGCCCTTATCGGCGATCTGGCCGACGATAAAGACTCTCCGCTGGGAAGCTGGCGGGCCCGGGCCCTGAGCGGAACGGCTGTTTCCCTGCTGGAAGGGATGCGGGCGGCCGTGGCTGATGCTTCCGTTCTGTCTTTTGCCCGCGGACCGGTTTATGTAAGCAGTGCGCCTGAGTTTACGAAACATCTGGAGTTTAACGAAACCGACCGTTCCGGCATTGCTGAAGCTGTACAGCTGGCCCGTCACTCGGATGTGGTGGTGCTGGCTTTGGGTGAAAATTGTTTTCAGAGCGGAGAAGGGCGCAGCCAGACTGAAATTGGGTTGAAAGGGCTACAGCAGGAATTACTCGATGCGGTTTATGCGGTTAATAAGAAGATTGTGGTGGTGCTGATGAACGGCCGTCCGATGGCTGTCCCCGGGATGACAGGGCAGGTTCCCGCCATACTGGAAGCCTGGCAACTGGGCTCGGAAGCCGGAAATGCCATTGCCGACGTGCTTTTTGGTGATTACAACCCCTCCGGGAAATTGCCGGTGTCTTTTCCGCGTTCGGTGGGACAATGTCCTCTTTATTACAATCACAAAAGCACCGGAAGGTCTGCCGACACGGGAACGGTATTCTGGTCGCATTACACGGACGAATCGAATCAACCCCTGTTCCCCTTTGGCTTTGGGCTTAGTTATACCACTTTTGCGTATGAAGATCTGGAGTTGAGTGCCGGAGAAATGATTCCGGGGGATACGCTCAGGGTCTCCGTGAAGCTTACCAACACAGGTAAATATGCCGGCACCGAGGTGGTCCAGCTTTACCTGCGCGACTTGTTTGGCAGTGTAACCCGGCCGGTTCGCGAGCTGAAAGGTTTTCAGCGGGTTTGGCTGGAGCCGGGGGAAAGCCGCCGGGTGGATTTTTCCCTCTCGGAAAAAGATCTGGCCTTTTTTACGGCTGACAACAGGTGGGAGACCGAACCGGGCGACTTCAGACTGTGGGTCGGGCCCGACTCGCAGAAAGGATTGCAGGGAGCTTTTATCCTGAAATAAAGCGGATCCTTTTGTTTCGCCTTCCTCCGCCTTTGGAAATCAGGAGGGAACTTTTTGTTATGAAACATACATTGGCTGTTCCGGGGAAACTCAAAGTACCGTTTCCCCGGAACGGTACTGCGGAGCCGGCTTGTAATGCCGCTTCAGCCAGCGGGCCAGTCCGTCGAGTCCGGGGAACATCACCCGTTCGGTAATGTTGGCCTGATCGAGCTTATCGCGGATTTCCCATTTCAGTTTTTCGGGGATGATCAGCCTGCGGAACAGTTCCGGATGTTGCCCCAGCCACCGGTCCATAGCTATTGTAGGATCGGTCATCACCGAAAAGAAGGCAAACTGGTTAATGATGCGCTCGTCCAGGGAGGGCGGTTCAAAGAAAATTACCTGTTCTTTTTTAAGCTTGCTCCGGAAGTCGGACAGCGAGCCGATGATTCCTTCCAGCATCTCGATGGTAAAAGCATTGCAGCGTTCTTCCTGCAGGATGAGTTTGAGCGGTTCGCTAACCAGTCGGTTGGCCTTTACAAAGTCGACTTTCCAGATTACTCCGTCCCTATCGAACTTTTCCGTGTTGGCTGTGGCAAAGTGCATGGCCACAAAAGGGGAGTAAGTCCAGTCGAGCAGTCTGGTAGGTAATCCGTGATGCTGGGCAATGACCAGAGCCCGCCAGAATGAACCGCTCTGTTGGGCTTCCCTGGCCGGTGAATATTTCCGGAAATTCCGAAGCATATGGTATTCCAATTCGGGAACCGGTCCGCAGTTACGGACAAAACTGTTTTCCAGCCGGTACGAAGCATCCGACAGTCCCCGGAAGGCATAGTCGGACCGATAGCGGCCCATATCGGGTTTCCAGGAGTTGTGGTATACTTCTTCGCAGAGTTCTTCCCAGCTGCCGATCCGGTGGTCATTCTGATAAGGGCTGTTGTTTTTCATTTGTTTATTTTCTTAATTTTTAATGGTCAGATGGAACTTACCATTCACAAATAATTATGCTCGTGTATGAGTTAATAATTATGGGTATCATTTTTTTCTGATCAACGGCACCGTTTTAAACCGATTTTTGTTAAATTTACTTAATATTCCAATCGACTAAAAATTCCTTCATGCCTTTTTTTCAACAATTTATAGTTTATAGACAGACTCTTAACTAAGTTTTGCACATCGGTTTTGACAAATACTCCGCAACGTGAAGCAATCGGATAGGTTTTTGGGTAGAATGAAAACCGGACTGCCATCCGGTTTAAATACAGGATATTCTTTAATTTGTCCGAGATGGTCAAAAAAGCCATATGTGAATACACAAAAGGACACCGTACCAATATTGGTTGGATATGTTATCATGTATAAGGTATCAGAGTTTTTGCAAAAAAATAGCATTTCCTTCAAACTCAATTGATTTATCCGACCAAGGCTTTGCCCACCGACCAGTTCCGCTTAGATTTGAAAAATTAAGCTGATTGACA
>JBFWIL010000028.1:0-17519 GCA_050256015.1 Mangrovibacterium sp.
CGAAACTTTACAACCTGTTCAACCTGCCCCGGTTTACCGGGAAGAACTGCCCTGCCCGGAGCCTGTCCGCACGGCTACAGGAATCGAAATCGCCCTGGAACGCCTGCTGGAAAAACTATGTGAACGTTTTTTCAGGGAAGGAAAAGGAATGCGCACGGGAATTTTCAAAGGTTACCGCATTGACGGGGAAACCGTGCAAATAGGCATCGGCACCAGCAGGGCATCCCGCAATGCAGAGCACCTGTTCAATCTTTTCGGGCTTAAAATACCAGAACTGGAACCGGCGCTCGGGATCGAGTTATTCACACTGGAAGCAACGCTGGTCGAGGATGTCATTGAAACACAGGAGCATGGCCACCTTCAGGGCCAATGGACAGGTAAGCCGGTACCGGGAAAGCCTGGTTAAAGGCATGGTGAAAAATGGCTATAGCCGGGATTTTTCCATGCGGGTGTTTAAACTACTGGAAGGTTTTGGAAGCTATGGCTTCCCGGAAAGCCATGCGGCCAGTTTTGCGCTGTTGGTTTATATATCTTCCTGGATAAAATGTTATTATCCCGACATCTTTGCTACTGCCATTGAAGCTAAACCAATTGAAGGTTACGCCCACTTCGGAATTAAATAAGATGAAAAACGGCGTGTCCGTCAAGGTATGCGGTCTGATAACTGTCAGGCAGCGTCCCGGCACGGCCAAAGGCGTGCTTTTTATCACCATTGAAGATGAAACAGGCTTTGCCAATCTGGTTGTTTGGGACAGGACCTTCGAAAAATACCGAAAAGAGATACTGCAATCCAGACTGTTCATGGTGACGGGTAAATTACAGATTGAAGGCGAAGTCATCCATGTGGTAGTCCATTCCTGTTTCAACCTAAACGAGATGATGTGGCTGGATACCGATGGGCGTAATATCGGGTCAATCCACAAACCGGTGAACCCCGGTAAACAGGAAACCGGAAACGACACAGGAAAAGAGAAAACCGCCGCCGGCAGGATTGTGCAGGGAAGACTTTTCCCATCCAGGGATTTCAAATAGTAAATATGATATTTGTTTTATGTAGTTAATACTATTCTTGTATTAAAGAAATTCAGATTAAACCTCATTGGGTTACTAAATCCGGCCGAGAACGCCAGCATGACGATGTGTTTTTACTTTGTCTGGTAAAATTCCGGATTAGTCGAGGATAATAATTTCCCCGGATTTGCTGGTGGTGATTATACAATTCACCATATTCAGGAAAAGCCCGTTTTCTACTACGCCCGGGACGCGGTTAATCTGGTCGGCCAGTTCGCCGGCCCGGTCAATGCGTTCAAAATGGCAATCCAGAATATAATTGTTGTTGTCGGTTACAAACAGTTCATTCCCGTTTTTCCGGATGCGTATGTGGCATCCCAATTTTTCCAGCTGGCGGGCAGAAACTTGCCAGGCAAAGGGAGTAACCTCAACCGGCATCGGAAAAGCGCCAAGCACATCAACCCGCTTGGCCGCGTCGGCAATGATGATATATTCCCTGGAGAGTGAAGCCACGATTTTTTCCCGCAGCAGGGCGCCGCCGCCGCCTTTAATCACATTTTTGTCTGGATCGAATTCATCGGCTCCGTCTATAGTCAGGTCGATGTGTTTCAACTCTTCGATACTGGTCAGTGGAATCCCTTCGGCCCGGGCCAGTTGTTCTGTACTTTTGGAAGTTGGCACCCCTTTGATGCGGAGTCCGCCGCGGACAAGTTCTCCGATTCTGCGTACGGCCCAGTAAGCGGTAGATCCGGTGCCCAGTCCGACAATCATGCCGTTCCGCACGTACTCTGCGGCCTTCTCTCCTATTAATTGTTTTGGATTCATGATCTGGTTTGTATTTCTTGCTGATTTGAAATCAGGGGTTGCAGCGATAAATGAAGTTGACCGAAGACAAATAAAAACCTGCTGTAAGTATTTCCTTTGCAGCGGGTTTTTATGTTTTACACGGAGCCTCTCATGGGATTTGAACCCACGACCTGCTCATTACGAGTGAGCTGCTCTACCGCTGAGCTAAAGAGGCAATTTTCCGCAAAGATAGAAATTTGCGGAAAAGGAGCAAGCTGAAAGCGGGAGCTTTTTTGAAAAATTCAGCTCGCCGGTCATTGCCAGCCCTTTTTTATGGCTTTGCCCCAAGGCAGGTCGGTTATTGATATGAAGGCAGACAACGCTTAACAGGCATTGATGATGGACAGAAAATCTTCTGCTTTAAGCGAGGCCCCGCCGATAAGTCCTCCGTCAATGTCTTTGTTGGCAAATAGTTCCGGTGCATTTTTGGCATTGCAGCTTCCTCCGTATAGGATGGAAGTTGCTTCGGCTACGTTCTGTCCGTATTTTTCGGCAATCAGCCTGCGGATAAAAGCCAGCATCTCCTGTGCCTGCTGGGAGCTCGCAGTCATGCCTGTTCCGATAGCCCATATGGGTTCATAGGCAAGGATCAGCCTGGAAAAATCGGGTTCGGAGAGTTTAAAAATGGTTTCTTCCATTTGTTTTTTTACAAAATCATTCTGGTTTCCCGCCTGGCGGATATCCAGGGCTTCTCCGCAACAATAGATGGGGGTGAGTCCGTTTTCCAGGGACAGGGCCAGCTTTTTGTTCAGGATCTCGCTGGTTTCCCCGTAGTATTCGCGGCGTTCGGAATGTCCCAGGATAACGTACTGCGCACCTGTCGATTTTATCATGGCTGCAGAAACCTCGCCCGTGAATGCTCCCTTGGGCTCGGCGGCACAGTTCTGGGCTGCAACACCGATGCGGGAAGTGTTAATTGTTTCAAC
This sequence comes from Mangrovibacterium sp., assembly GCA_050256015.1. GTDB lineage: Bacteria > Bacteroidota > Bacteroidia > Bacteroidales > Prolixibacteraceae > JBFWIL01. The sequence continues at coordinate 2,784 of JBFWIL010000028.1, forward strand.
AAGCTTCGTCAGATGCGTAAAGGGGGTTCCGAGTATAACCGCGACGTCTTTTGCTCCCTGCCCGGCAACAAGTTTGTTTATAGATTTGCCCAACTCTACACCTTCCTGCAGGGTGGTATTGCACTTCCAGTTACCGGCAACAATTTTTTTTCTCATGTTTTAGTTATTATAATGTTATATTAAATGAATGATTATACAAATATTAACCGTCAAATCCGGTTGTGCAGGAATTATTTTAAAAATTCAAAATATGCCAGCCGTCTTTGATGTAACCCGTAAGCGGTACCCCCATGGGTTCCACGACAATGTCCAGATCTTCCAGGTCGGAGGTTACTCCGTACAGTTGGGTACAGGACAAACTGGCTTCTACGGTGATGCCCATTTCAATAATCTTGCGAATGTCGGCTTTCAGGTCATCATCCTCTGCCAGTACGCTTACGGACGGTCCCCAGATAATGAGAACCACCTCTTCAAACCAACCTTGTTTTTTTGCATTCTGGGCATACATAAAACAAACTTTCTCCGCAACTTCCGGGTCGCTGCTTGACCAGATTACCGCCAATTTGTTGTTGTTTTCCGTATTCTTGCTGTTTTGCGCCCAACTGCTGAAGCCAAACCCAAGAATGACCAGCACTCCGATGATTATCTTTTTCATTCACAAAATTTTCGGGGGCCAATATATTAAGCTTTTGGCTGAATTCAAAATGCGCTTCCCTTTCTTAACTTTTTTTTATGATTCCGTTTATTTTCCGGAAAGAAGTGTTCCAAAATCATTATTCGGTATTTCATCACAAATGATCTTCAGGAATTTTTATCTTTGTGAGGTGTTTTATAACACACCATATCCAAAAGCAGATTCACTATGATTTCATTTTTCAAGACTCCCGATAACCGTGTTGTAGCCGTTCAGTCGAATATTACCCTTTCCGGGGAAGATACAGATAAACTGATTTGGCTGCTTGGGGATGCCGGTGCTTTTTCGGCTCAATGCCTTAACGGCTTTTTTGTCGGACCGCGCAAGGAAATGATTACCCCCTGGAGTACCAATGCCGTTGAAATTACTCAAAACATGGCGATCAGGGGAATTCTTCGAATGGAAGAGTTTATTACGGTTGAGGATGAATCTGCAGTTTATGATCCTATGCTCCAAAAGTTGTACCGGGGGCTTGATCAATCGGTTTTTACCACGGACAGGCAACCGGATCCGGTGAGGGAAGTTGAAGATATTGCTGCTTACAACGAACGGGAGGGACTGGCTCTGAGTGAGGACGAAATCCGTTACCTGAATAAGGTGTCGGAAAAAATGGGGCGTAAACTGACCGACAGTGAGGTGTTTGGCTTCTCTCAGGTCAATTCGGAGCACTGCCGGCATAAAATCTTTACAGGTAGCTTTGTTATTGACGGGGTGGAGCAGGAGCAATCGCTTTTTCAGCTGATTAAAAAAACATCAAGGGAAAATCCGAATAAGATTGTCTCTGCTTATCGCGATAACTGCTCTTTTGTGGCTGGTCCGTTTATTGAACAATTTGCCCCGAAAACCCAGGATAAACCCGATTTCTTTGAGGTTAAAGATATCGAGTCGGTGCTTTCGCTGAAAGCCGAAACCCATAATTTTCCTACTACCGTGGAACCGTTTAACGGGGCAGCTACCGGTACCGGGGGAGAGATACGCGACCGGATTGCCGGAGGGAAAGGAAGTATTCCAGTAGCCGGAACCGCGGTTTATATGACCTCTTATCCGAGAACGGAAGGAGCACGCAGTTGGGAACAGGCCACGCGGGAGCGGCCATGGCTTTACCAGACGCCGGAAGAGATTCTTATTAAAGCTTCCAACGGGGCGAGCGATTTTGGTAATAAATTTGGTCAGCCGCTGATTGCCGGTTCGGTGCTGACTTTTGAGCATGAAGAAAATCTGAAGAAATACGGATATGACAAGGTGATTATGCTGGCCGGAGGAATTGGTTTTGGCCGGCGTAAGGACAGTATGAAGGATGCCCCGAAAAAGGGGGACCAGATTGTTCTGCTGGGCGGAGACAACTACCGGATAGGAATGGGCGGAGGTGCGGTCTCTTCAGTGGCCACAGGCGAATATGAAAATGCGATTGAACTGAATGCTGTACAGCGGGCTAATCCGGAAATGCAGAAACGGGCTTTTAATGCCATCCGGGCCCTGGCCGAGATGGAGGATAATCCGGTTATTTCCATTCACGACCACGGGGCGGGCGGACACCTGAACTGCTTGTCTGAATTGGTCGAGGAAACCGGCGGAACTATTGATACGGACAAGCTGCCTGTGGGCGATCCCACCTTGTCTCAGAAAGAAATCATCGGAAATGAGTCGCAGGAACGTATGGGATTGGTCATGCACCGGCGGCATGTGGCTTTGCTTAAACGGATCGCCGAACGGGAACGGGCACCTTTGTATGTGATTGGACAGGCAACGGGCGATATGCAGTTTACGTTTAAAAACGCACAGACCGGAGAGAAGCCGATCGACTGGCCGCTGGCCTATATGTTCGGCAATCCGCCCAAGACGGTGCTGACTGACACTACACAACCGGTAAGCTTTGCAGACCTGGCTTATGAGCCGGAGCAACTGGAAAATTACCTGGAAGCAGTGCTCCAGCTGGAATCGGTAGCATGTAAGGACTGGCTTACCAATAAGGTCGACCGTTCGGTAACCGGCCGGATTGCGCGGCAACAGACAGCCGGGTTGCTTCAGCTTCCGTTGAATAACCTGGGTGTTATCAGTCTGGATTACAGGGGGAAGAGCGGATTGGCTACTTCCATAGGACATGCACCGGTGGCGGGACTGGTCGATCCGGCAAAAGGATCGGTGCTGTCCATTGCCGAGGCGCTGACCAACATTGTTTGGGCTCCCATGCCCGACCGTATTCGTAGCGTATCGCTCAGTGCCAACTGGATGTGGCCGGCCAAAAACAGTGGTGAAAATGCCCGGATTTATGAGGCTGTGAAGGCAGCAAGCGATTTTGCCTGTGCGCTTGGTGTTAACATCCCTACCGGCAAAGATTCAATGTCAATGACCCAGAAATATGCAGACGATATGGTATATGCCCCGGGAACGGTCATCATCTCAGCTTCGGGGGAGGTCAGCGATGTGAAAAAGGTGGTGGAACCGGTACTGGTAAACGATCCGGCCTGCCCGCTGTATTACCTGGATCTGTCTTCCGTGCCGGCAAGCCTGGGAGGAAGTGCTTTTGCCCAGGTCATTAACCGGGTGGGAACGGAAGCGCCGACGGTAGCCGATCCGGCTTATTTCGTGAAGGCTTTTAACACCATTCAACAGCTAATCGATGAAAAGCTGATTCTGGCCGGACACGATATAGCCTCAGGCGGTTTGATTACCAGCCTGCTGGAAATGTGCTTCAGCAACGTTGGGGGAGGAATGGAACTCGACCTGGGCGGATTGGATGAACAGGATCCGGTGAAACTATTCTTTAATGAGAACCCGGCGGTAGTAATCCAGGCGGCTGACGCCGTAAAGCTGGAAGCAGTGCTGAATAAGGCCGGTGTGCGCTTTGTCCGGATCGGCCGGCCTGCCCGGGCAAGGGAGATGGTTGTGTGCAACAACGACCGGGAATACCGGCTGGATATTGATTCGCTGCGAGAGCTTTGGTTTAAAACCTCTTATCTCCTAGATCGGCGGCAAAGCGGAGCCGAGCTGGCTTTGGAGCGTTACCGGAATTACAAGCGTCATGCGCTGAACTATGAGTTCCGCAATTTTTCAGGTAAAGCTGCCGATCTGGGGATAGACCTGAACCGAAGGGGAAAAAGCGGGGTTAAAGCGGCGATTATCCGGGAAAAGGGGGTAAATGGCGACAGAGAAATGGCCTATATGATGTATATGGCCGGACTGGATGTAAAGGATGTGCACATGACCGACCTTATTTCCGGGCGGGAAAGTCTGGAAGAGGTTAATCTGATCGTTTTTGTGGGCGGATTCTCCAATTCCGATGTGCTGGGTTCTGCCAAGGGATGGGCCGGAGCTTTTAAGTATAACGAAAAAGCACGTCTGGCTTTGGAAAATTTTTACAAGCGCAGCGATACGCTGAGTCTGGGGGTATGCAACGGCTGCCAGCTGATGGTTGAACTTGATTTGATTTGTCCGGATCATGAACAAAAGCCCCGGATGCTGCATAACCGTTCGGGCAAGTTTGAGTCTGCTTTTCTGGACGTGGAAATTTCCGTGAACAATTCGGTGATGCTGCAATCCCTGGCCGGTATGAAACTGGGTGCTTGGGTGGCACACGGGGAAGGGCGTTTCAGCTTGCCGTACCCGGAAGAACGTTACCACATTCCCTTTAAATATGCGGGCGGGTATTACCCGGCCAACCCCAACGGATCTGATTATAATACGGCTGCAATATGTTCGGCCGACGGACGCCATCTGGCTATGATGCCCCATATGGAACGGGCTTTCCGTCCCTGGCAATGGGGTTATTATCCGGCGGAGCGGAAAACCGATGAACTGACTCCCTGGATGGAATCTTTTGTGAATGCCAGGGAATGGATTAAAACCGGGACACAGAAGCAATGTCCGGCTTAATTTTTTCGACCGGCCCTTTTAGTTACGGCAAAACTTGCGCAGAGGAGGAGAAGAAGCAGACAGGTGGATGAATCGGGAAGGAGAGGGTATGCCGGATGAGCGGCGCCGTAACTGTATTGTCTGATAAACCATGAAGAAAATTATATCACTTTTTCTGCTGATTCATGCAGGATTTCTGCTTTCTGCCCATGAGCGCGAAGACAGTCTGCTTTCCCTGCTTGGCTGGTTGGAAGACGGTCAAAGGCTTCGGGTGCTGAACGAGCTATCCGAATTATGCCAGGAGACCGACAGCAGCCGGTCTCTGGATTATGCACGGGAAGCCCTGGTACTGGCGGAAGCTTCGGGCAATATTGGCGGTTTGGCTGAGGCCTGGTTTTATATGGGGGAATGCCTGTTTTGCTTTGATCAGTTCGACCGGGCCATGTTGCATTACCGTAAGGCCCTGGAGCTGATGACGGGGCTTGATGACCAGCAAAGGCTGGGCGATATTTATAATTCCATGTCGCTGGTTCATTATTACAAGGGGGAATACGATCTTGCCCTGGCCCGCCAGATCGATGCCCTGCACTGCCTGGAGCATTCGACCGACCTGCACGGTCTGGCCCATGTGTATTCCAATATGGGAATGGTTTATTCCAGGCTGGACAATTACCGTCAGGCTATTAAACATTACCGTCAGGCTGCCCGGATAAACCGGGAGGGAGGATTCACCCATAGCATGGCAGTCAATTATAACGGCATCGGGGTTGCGTATTACAACCTGGATATGGCCGATTCTGCACGTTATAATTACCATATGGCTCTGAACGGGTTCCGGCAGGTCAATGATAGGCGGAGGGAAGCCATCACCTTGAATAACATTGCCAATTTACTGGTTGACCAGCAGGACAGTCTGGATACCGCACTGCAGTATTTTAAGGAAGCACTGGCAGTATTTGAAGCGTTGGGCGATAACCGCAACAGGGTCTTTGTTCTGGAAAGCCTTGGTGCTGCCTATATGACTATGGACAGGGTGAACCTGGCCCTGCAAACCCTGCAGGACGGGTTGAATCTGGCTCTTGAATACAGGCTCGGGCATTATATCTGCCGGAACTATTACCGGGATATTTCCAGAGCTTACGAAAAATCCGGAAAGGTAAGTGAGGCCTTTGCTGCTTATAAACTCTACCGAAACCACCTTGACAGCCTTCATCAGGAAGAACGAATCAGGCAGGTAACTGAACTGGAGAAAAAATTTGAAACTGATAAAAAGGAAGCGGAAATCCTTCGTTTGCAAAGAGAAAAGGAGTTGGGGCAGCTGCAAATGCAGAAAGAACGGACCATCCGGACCCTGGTTTCCGTATTGCTTTTTCTGGCTATCGGCAGTATTTTCCTGATAGGTTCTGCCTATATGTGTAAAAGAAGGGCATTCAGCCTGCTGAACCAAAAAAACGAAGAGATTGAAAAACAACGAAATGAACTGGAAAAGATCAATGCCACCAAAAACCGCTTTTTTTCGATCCTGGCCCACGATTTGAAAAATCCTTTTCACGCCATCCTGGGATATTCTTCGCTGCTGGATAAAGAGTATGAACGTTTTTCCGCTTTTGAACGCCGGAAAATTGCAGCAGACATTCATCATTCTTCCAGCATTATTTTCCGGTTGCTGCAAAACCTGCTTGACTGGAGCCGTTCTCAAACGGGAAATCTGACGTGTAAACCGTTAAAGTTAGAGCTTTTGCCCTTGTCTGAAAATGTTTTTCGTTTACTTAAAAAACCAGCAGAACAGAAAAACATCCGGATGGAAAACAGAATACCGGAAGGAACCCGGGTCCATGCCGATCCGATGATGACAGAGACCATTCTGCGTAATTTGCTCAGCAATGCCCTTAAATTTTCGTACGAGGGCGGACAGGTTCTGCTGGAGACACGCCCGGACGGAGACCATCAGGTATGCATCTGTATCAAAGATCAGGGAGAGGGGCTGACCAAAGAAGATATCCGGCAGTTGTTCCGGATCGATTCCGGGCTGAAAAGAAAAGGCACCAGCGGGGAGGTGGGTACCGGACTGGGACTGGTTTTGTCCAGGGAGTTTGCGGAAATGAACAGGGGAAGCATTTGTGTGGAAAGTACCCCCGGAGAAGGGAGTACTTTTTGTGTCCGGCTTCCGGCCGGTTAACGGGTTTTATACGTATACCATGGATGCGGCCAGTTTGCCGGCTTTGTCTGCTCCTTCCAGCAAGCGAACAATTTCCAGGGCAAAGTCCAGAGCTGTTCCTATACCCCGGCTGGTGATAATATTTCCGTCGGTTATGACCGGAGCCTCACTGAGCAGCGCTCCCTTTAGCTCTTTTTCCAGTCCGGGATAACAGACCGCCCGTTTGCCTTCAAGCAATCCAAGCTGCCCGGGTAGCTTTGGTGCTGCACAGATGGCAGCCAGTAATTTCCCGTTCCGGCAGAACTGGCGCAGCTGTGTTTTGAGTCCTTCATGGGCATTCAGATTCTCCACCCCTGCGGCGCCGCCCGGAAGGATTATCATATCCAGTGACCGGAAATCAAATTCCTCAAAAAGCCGGTCAGTACGAACGGGAATCTGGTGCCCTCCGGTCACCTCATACTGTCCGGTCATCGAAACGGTTTGAACCGGAATACCTGCACGACGCAGTACATCAATAACGGTGATGGCTTCGATTTCTTCAAATCCGCTTGCCAGAAAAATTGCTGTGGTTTTCATTTCTGTCCATTTTTATGTTAGCTGTTTGAAAAACGCGTGTGTCTGATTTGAACTCGTTTGTATACAAAGATCCGAAACCGAAAGCCGGATAACAAGCCGGGACAAAAAAAAGATGATCTGCCGGTGCAAATCATCTTAATAAAATTCGGAGTAATTTGAATTCTTCGGTTATGCTGCATAATCTTTTAAGGTTTTCTCCAGTTTTTTCCGGGTGAAAAAGATCCGGCTTTTTACCGTGCCAAGGGGCAGACTCAGATTTTCCGCAATCTCCTTGTACTTGTATCCGTCCAGAAACATGGTAAAAGGAATCCTGTATTCATCGTCCAGGGCGTAAATGTTTTTCAGAATCTCCTTGGAACTGTATAACGAATCGGGGGAGGGGTGAATACGGTCCCTGGTAAGTTTCAGATGCAGATCGTTGTTCATGGCGTCAAAGGTGTTTCTTGCCTTTACGTTCCTGCGGTAATTATTGATGAAGGTGTTTTTCATTATCGTATAGATCCAAGCCTTGAAGTTCGTGTTTTGCGCAAACTTGTCTCTGTACGTCAATGCCTTCAGAAAAGTTTCTTGCAGCAGATCCTGGGCCTTGTCATGATCTGAGGTTAGACTCAGGGCATAAAACAAGAGTTTGTCCTGCAAGCCGAGTAGTGTGTTGTTAAATTGAACTTGTGTCATGGCTAAGCGGTTTTATCAAAATTGTTTAGAACAAATATAAATAAGGATAACGAAATAAAAAAGAATTAGAGGTCTTTTAATGTTAGATTTTATTTATACATGATAAATAAAATCGATGTTATCCTTCACTTATTTCCGGATTCAAAAACGGATCCGGCTCAAGAACGAGATCGATAAACGCTTAAATGGTTTACAGACAAATAAATATACTAATTTTATTCAAATTTCGAGCTTGCTAAAAGCTGTTGTTAAACAAGAATTAAATGTTATGTAATACGGAATTATTTAAATGAGTTTTATTAAATTACGAGAAAAGTGCAGGTTCCCTTTCCGTTTGGTAGCGGAAAATCCTTACTTTTACCGCCCTGTTATCCGAACGGGAATCCTCCGGGAATGAACACTTGCTTTATGATTCTGTCTTTTTTCCGGTATTGGAATCCGCTGGGGGTGAAGTTGGAAGATGCATTCTTCCCGGGGAAACAGGTATGTTAAATTCATAAAACAAACACATGGAAAAGTTTACGTTCAACCCGCCTGGGGCTGAAGTATCCACTTTTCGCCGCTGGGGCCGGCAGGGGTACTCCCTGTTCCGGGCACTGGGGCATCAGGTACGTATCGGTGTGCTGACTTCCGTATACCTATATGTTGCTATGCCAGGGGAGGTGCATGCCCAGACCGATTCGACGGAAGTGGGACTGCGTGTCGATCTGGAAGAGATCGAGGTCAGTACCAGCCGGGTGCCCGTCACTTATTCTCAGGTGGCACGGATGGTCTCCGTAATCGGGCAAAATCAGATTGAAACGGCGCCTGCCGCGACCATTCAGGAACTGCTGGATAATGTTCCGGGGGTGGATATCCGGCAGCGCGGAACCCACGGGGTTCAGGCCGATATTTCGGTGCGCGGAGGTTCCTTTGATCAAACCCTCATCCTGCTCAACGGGATTAACCTTACTGATCCCCAGACCGGCCATCACAACTTCAACCTGCCGGTAAGTCTCAAAAGTATCAAAAGAATAGAAGTCTTGCACGGACCCGCAGCCCGGGTTTACGGGCCAAATGCTTTTTCGGGGGCCGTGAACCTGGTAACGGAACCGGAAAAGGGAGCCGTATTTGAACTGGACGCAGGAGGCGGACAACATGCCCTGCGCGATGCAACGGCCTTGCTAAGCCTGGGAACGGACCGGCTGAAGCATTTTGTTTCGGTTAACCATACGGCTTCACACGGATACCGGGAAAACACCGATTTTGACACCTACTCTCTGTTTTACCAGGCAATTTGGGATACGAATGCCGGGAAGCTTGATCTTCAGCTGGGACACGGACAAAAAGCTTTCGGAGCCAACAGTTTTTATACGCCGGAATATCCGGCGCAGTTCGAGAAGACCAGAACCAGTTTTGCTTCCCTGCGCATGCACACCGAAGGTGCGATTCATTTTGTTCCCAGCCTGTACTGGCGGAGGCATCATGACCGGTTTGAGCTTTTCCGGGGGGAGGCCCCCGACTGGTACGGCGGACATAATTATCATCTGACGGATGTGTTTGGAACCGGACTGAACAGCTGGTTTAGCCATTCGCTGGGGAAAACGGCATTGGGTGCGGAATTTCGCTCGGAGACGATCTGGAGCAATACCCTGGGGGAGGAAATGGATCAGTCTGTTGACGTACCCGGAGAATCCGGGCAGTTTTTTACCCGTTCGCATTCACGTACATCCCTGTCCTGGTTTGCCGAACATACTTTTTACCTGGAACGCTTTACTGCTTCTGCAGGATTCATGGTTAACCGGATATCCGATCAGAATGCGGACTGGCATTTTTATCCGGGAGTGGATCTGAGTTACCTGCTGAGCGACCGGCTGAGACTGAGCGGCTCACTGAATCGCTCCATGCGTATGCCTACATTTACAGATCTTTACTATGATGGTCCGACCAATCAGGGAAATGCGGGACTGAAACCGGAACAGTCGGTCAGCCTGGAAGGGGGACTGCGTTATGCGGATCCATTCCTGAAAAGCCGGATATGTGTATACCGTCGCTGGGGGAAAAACCTGATTGACTGGGTGCGGACCAGTGAAGAAGCGGTTTGGGAAACGCAGAATCTTACCAGGATTAATGCCCTGGGACTTGAATTCACTGCCGAACTGGATTTGTGGTCCCTGACGGGAAAGAAAATACTGCTTCGTCGTTTATCCGTAAACTATGCCCGGACGGAGTTGGAAAAAACGGAAAGTGCATTTTTTTCTTACTATGCACTCGACCAGTTGAAGCACAAGCTGGTGATCCGTGCGGAACAGCCCCTGTTTAAGAATATGAGCGCTTCTTTGGTTTGCCGTTTCCAGGATCGGCATGGCAGTTACGAACGGTATGAAGATAATGCGTACACCGGGCAGGCGTCTTATCCTTCTTTCTGGCTTACGGACATAAAACTTATTTACCATACGGGCGGATTTCGCTTTTGGCTGTCCGGATCCAACCTGTTTGACCAGAACTATGTGGATCTCGGAAATATAGAACAACCAGGGCGTTGGATAAGTGCGGGAATTAACTGGAAATTCCTGTTCCGCAAATAAACGGAGCCGTTTTTCAGAAAACGCCATTTCCCGAAAATGGAGGGTAAACCCGGTTGTAATGAACCAGCAGATTGATGGAAGAGTTCCCGGATTTAAAACAAAATTCGGGTATCTCTTTTTTAAGAACGTCCTTGTTTTTCCGGAAAATATTATCTTCGTCGCGAAAACCGAGAATAGATTAACGAGGGAGAATTATGAAAGGAATATTAGCCGTATCGGGACAGCCGGGGCTGTCAAAACTGGTTTCTGAAGCCAAGAATTGTATTATTGTGGAATCGTTGCTTACGGGGAAGAGAATGCCGGTTTACTCTTCGGCCAAGGTCAGTTCACTGGCCGATATCGCCGTTTTTACCAAAACAGGAGAGCTAAGTCTGAAGGAGGTATTTAAGCATATCCATGAAAAAGAAAACGGAGGCGAAGTGGGCAAGCTGGATTCCGGAGATGCACTGAAAGCATACTTTAAACAGGCTTTGCCTGAATACGACCGCTCGCGGGTGTATACTTCCGATATGAAAAAAATCGTTCAGTGGTATAACCTATTGCTGAAGAAAGATTTGCTGAATTTGGAGGAGGAGACGGGAAAAGAGGATGAAACGGCAGAAAAGGCCGGCTAAAACGCTGCCTGCCGTTAGCCTGTCCTTTTTTTGCAGCTCTACTGAAAAATATCCGTGCCACAGTGTTTCATAATCCGGTTTTGCTGATCGGTTTTCCCCTGGAATCTATTATCTTTGCCGCTTTTAAACAAGGATAGAAAATGCTGATCGAACAAACGATAAAAGACATGATTGTCCGGGCCGTATCCGAATTATATTCGGCCGAAATTAATGCCGAATCGGTTCAGATACAGGCTACCCGGAAAGATGTGGAAGGAGATCTGACCGTTGTGGTGTTCCCCTGTTTACGGTTTTCAAAAAAATCACCGGAAAAGACTGCAGAAGCTCTGGGGAGCTACCTCAAGCAGCATATCGGAGCAATTGCATCTTTTGAAGTCGTAAAAGGATTTCTGAATCTGAACTTTTCCGATAATTACTGGCTTAGCCAGCTGCAGGATGCCTTTTCGCAGAAAAAATACGGACTTACCCCTGTAGGGGAAGAGGCTCCCCTGGTCATGATTGAATATTCCTCGCCGAATACAAACAAACCCCTGCACCTGGGGCATATTCGAAATAACCTGCTGGGGTATTCGCTGGCGGAGATACTGAAAGCCAACGGTTACCGTGTGGTTAAGACAAATATTGTCAATGACAGGGGAATTCACATCTGCAAATCGATGTACGCCTGGCTGAAGTGGGGAGAAGGAAAAACTCCGGAAAGCACGGGAATCAAGGGCGATCATCTGGTGGGCGATTTTTACGTTTTGTTCGACCGGCATTACCGGGAGGAAGTGAACTTGCTGACAGGAAAAGGGTTAAGTAGGAAAGAGGCTGAACAGCAGGCTCCTTCCATGGTGGCTGCCCGCGAGTTGCTGCGTAAATGGGAGGCCCGTGATCCGGAAACACTGGCGTTGTGGAAACGCATGAATCAGTGGGTTTACGATGGCTTTGACCTTACCTACCGGGAACTGGGTGTGGATTTTGATAAAATTTACTACGAATCGGATACCTATGTGGAAGGAAAGGAAGAGGTGCTGAGGGGACTTCAGGAGGGATTATTCAGCCGGGAAGCCGATGGTTCTGTCTGGGCAGACCTTACAGCGGAGGGCCTGGATAAGAAAATTCTGCTTCGCAGCGACGGCACTTCAGTATATATGACCCAGGATATCGGAACGGCCAAACTGCGGTTCAAAGATTTCCCGATCAGCAAAATGGTTTATGTGGTGGGAAACGAACAGAATTATCATTTTCAGGTGCTTTCCATCCTGCTTGACAGGCTGGGCTATGCCTGGGGAAGAGGACTTCATCATTTTTCCTACGGAATGGTGGAACTGCCCAACGGAAAGATGAAATCGAGAGAAGGGACCGTGGTCGATGCAGACGACCTGATAGCCGGTATGGTTGAAGTGGCACGGAAAACTTCCGAAGAACTTGGTAAATTGGAAGGATATAGTGAGCAAAAAGCCATGGAAACCTATAAGGTTATTGCTCTGGGGGCCCTGAAATATTTTATTCTGAAAGTGGATCCGAAGAAAAACATGTTGTTTAATCCGGAAGAGTCGATTGATTTTAACGGAAACACCGGCTCATTTATTCAGTATACTTATGCCCGGATCCGCTCGGTGCTTCGCAAGGCGGAGGAAAAAGAAATTTATGCAGAGATTCATCCGGAGCGGGATCTGAAGCTTTCATATAAGGAAAAGGAACTGGTAAAGAGCCTGACAGCTTTTCCTTCTATTGTCCGGGAAGCCGGGGAAATCTATAGTCCGGCGCTGATTGCCAATTATGTTTATAGTCTGGTCAAAGAGTACAATCAGTTTTACCATGACCATTCCATTTTGTCCGAACCCGATACGGCGGTTTGTCATTTCAGGCTGATCCTTTCGGAGATGGTTTCCCGGGTGGTTTGGCAGGGTATGGCCTTGCTGGGCATTGCTGTTCCCGAGCGGATGTAACCGGACCGTTATTTGCCGGACAGGCGGGAAGGGCCTTTTGCTGATTATGCCCGGAGTTTCCGGAAGGGGCTTGTTGACGGGGATCATTTTACTAATTTTGTGAGATAATATTAAACATTCAATAGCCGTTCAATTATGTTTGAGAATCTGAATGAAAAACTGGAGCGTTCGTTTAAGCTGCTTAAGGGGCAGGGACGGATTACCGAGATTAACGTGGCGGAGACGCTGAAGGAGGTAAGACGTGCTTTGCTGGATGCAGATGTCAACTTTAAAATAGCCAAATCATTTACGGAAACTGTCAAGGAAAAGGCCTTGGGCCAAAATGTGCTGACTGCCGTGAAGCCGGGCGAGATGATGGTCAAGATTGTACACGATGAGCTGGCCAGCCTTATGGGCGGAAAATCGGTCGACATCAATCTGCAGGGAAGCCCGGCCGTCATTCTGATTGCGGGATTGCAGGGTTCGGGGAAAACCACCTTCTCCGGCAAGCTGGCCCGTTACCTGAAAAGCAAGAAGGGAAGAAATCCGTTGCTGGTGGCCGGTGATGTATACCGTCCGGCAGCCATTGACCAGATCAATGTGCTTGGCGGGCAGGTTGGAGTTCCCGTATATACGGAAGAAGGCAGTAAGGACCCTGTGGAAATTGCACGTTCGGCTGTCCGCCATGCCCGGGAAAACGGATACAACCTGGTAATCATAGACACGGCCGGACGTTTGGCTATTGATGAGGAGATGATGCAGGAAATCACCTCCATCAAACGTGCCGTATCGCCCCAGGAGATACTGTTTGTAGTGGACTCCATGACCGGCCAGGATGCCGTAAACACGGCCAGTGAGTTTAACAAACGGCTCGATTTTGACGGTGTGGTACTTACCAAACTTGACGGGGATACCCGGGGCGGGGCGGCCCTTTCGATCCGTTCGGTGGTCAGCAAGCCCATCAAGTTTGTCAGCACCGGCGAGAAGATGGAAGCACTCGATGTTTTTCATCCCGAGCGTATGGCCGACCGAATTTTGGGTATGGGCGACATTGTTTCGCTGGTGGAAAAGGCTCAGGAACAGTTTGATGTTAGTGAAGCCAGGAGACTCCAGTCGAAGCTGGCCAAAAATCAGTTTGGTTTTACTGATTTCCTGAACCAGATCCAGCAGATCAAAAAGATGGGGAACCTGAAAGATCTGGCTTCCATGATCCCGGGAATAGGGAAAGCCATGAAAAATATTGATATTGACGATGATGCCTTTAAACAAATTGAAGCCATCATTTATTCCATGACTCCCGAAGAACGCGACAATCCGGCTTTGTTGAACGGTACCCGGCGTAAACGGGTTGCCGCCGGATCCGGGACGCCCATCCAGGAAGTTAACCGGCTGATCAGGCAGTTTGATGAAACCCGGAAAATGATGCGTATGGTTTCCCAGGGCAAAAACCTGGGCCAAATGATGGGCAACATGCGCAGACGATAACGTTTATAACAAGTTTTGAAGAGACAATAGCTATGCAGTTAATTGACGGAAAAAGGACAGCTGCCGAAATTAAGGCAGAAATTGCAGAAGAAGTACGGATAATAAAAGCTTACGGGAAACGGGTGCCGCATCTGGCCGCCATTCTGGTGGGTCATGACGGAGGCAGCGAAACATATGTGGCCTATAAGATCAAGGACTGTGA